>CAMOQR010000011.1 GCA_946623125.1 uncultured Caryophanales bacterium
TAAACTCATTTTTTCTTTATTACTTCTTTATTTAGTTCATATAAAAATGATAATGCTTCCATTGGAGTCATTTCCAGTGGATTAATATTTTTAATTTTTTCTTCTATTTCATTTTTCTTTTCTTCTACTTCTTTTTCATCAAGCTCAAATAAAGATGTTTGTGTAAATGTTTCTTTTTTTACATTTTTCTTTTCATAAATATTTAGAATTTCATCTGCCCTTGTAATTAGACTTTCCGGTAATTTTGCAAGAGCTGCTACATGAATTCCATAACTTTTATCTACGGCTCCTGGTTTTACTTTGTGTAAAAAAGTAACTTTTCCTTTTTCTTCTATGGCTGATACATGAACATTTTTTAAATTTTTTAAATCTTTTTCTAGAATTGTTAATTCATGGTAATGAGTCGAAAACATTGTTTTGGCTTTAATCTTATCATGAATATATTCAAGAATTGCTTGAGCAAGACTCATTCCATCATAGGTTGCGGTTCCTCTTCCTAACTCATCAAACAAGATTAGACTGTTTTCTGTTGCTTCTTGTAAAGCATAGTTTGCTTCTTTCATTTCCACCATGAAAGTGGATTCTCCACTTACTAAGTCATCACTTGCCCCGATACGAGTAAATATCTTATCAAAAATAGGTAGTGTTGCTTCTTTACATGGTACAAAACATCCTATTTGAGCCATAATAATAGTAATAGCACATTGCCTCATATATGTTGATTTACCGGCCATATTTGGTCCTGTTATTAATAATACATTTGTTGTATGATCCATGATAATATCATTTGGAATATATTTTTCTTTCATGACTTGTTCTACTACTGGGTGTCTGCAATCAATCAGCCTCAAAATCTTATTATCATTAAATGTTGGTCGCACAAATTTATAATTGTCACTTACAATAGAAAAAGATTGAAGCATATCAATTTCACTTAATATTTTGGCAGTTTTTTGTAAAGATTGTCCATATCTTTTAATAACTTCTCTAATATCCATAAATAATTTATATTCTAAGGATATTATTTTTTCTTCTGCTCCTAATATAATATTTTCTTTTTCTTTTAAAACGGGTGTTATAAATCTTTCAGCATTGGCAAGGGTTTGTTTCCTTTCATATCCGTATTCTTCTTTTATTAAAGAGCATTGTCCTTTTGATACTTCAATATAATATCCAAATACTTTATTGAAACCAACTTTTAAATTTTTAATTCCTGTACGTTCTTTTTCTTCTTGTTCCATCTTAAGAATAAAGTCTTTCGATCCACTACTGATACTTTTTAATTCATCAAGTTCTTTATTATATCCGCTTTTGATTAATCCTCCTTCATGTAATGTGTATGGAGCATCTTCTCGAATGGAATTATTTAATAATTCATAGATTTCTTCAAATGTATCTATTTTTTTATCATATTTTAGTTCTGTTAATATTTCTTTTATTCTTGGTAGTACTTCTGTAGAGGATTTTAATTGAATTAAATCTTTGGCATTTAAATTTCCGTATGTTATTCTTCCTACTAATCTTTCTAAGTCATATACTTTTTCTAGACATTTTATTAAATCATCTCGTAATATGAATTCTGTGCTTAATAAAGATACAAAATCATATCTTTTTTCTATTTGGTTTTTATCGGTTAAAGGATTTAAAATACTATATTTTAAATATCTACTTCCCATGGCTGTTTTACATTTATCTAATAGCCATAGTAGACTATATTGCCTTTCTCTATTTCTGATTGTTTCTACTAATTCAAGATTTCTTTTTGTGTTATCATCAAATTCTAGATAAGATGATGATTTAATAATGTTTACTGGTTGAAGGTGATGCAAATCCCCTTTTTTATTTTCTAAAATATAGTATAGTAAATGTTTTATTGTTTTTACTAATCTAATATCTTCAACATTTTTATAAATATATTCATAGTCTCTTCCTTCATATTCTTCTTTGGTGATGGTTACTAATACTTCATAATTTGTTCTTAATTTTTCTACGATTTCTCGGTCTATCTTATCATTTACAATGACTTCTTTAAAATTATTTCTGACTATTTCTTTTATTACTTTGTCATGGTCTCCCTCAGTCATTGTAACATTAATTTCTCCTGTTGATATATCTGCAAAACAGATTCCATAGCAATAATTAAAATCATATATACTTGCAATATAATTATTGTCTTTTGAATCAATACTAGAATCAATTCTTGTTCCTTTCGTGATAACTTGTATGACATCTCTTTTTACCATACCTTTTGTTTCTTTGGGATCTTCTAATTGTTCACATATTGCAACTTTGTATCCTTTATCAATTAATTCATCTACATAGGATACATAAGCATGGTGAGGAATTCCACACATAGGGACTCTTTCTTCTAGTCCTGCTTGTTTTCCTGTTAATGTTAATTCTAGTACTCTTGAAGCAAGAATTGCATCATCAAAAAACATTTCATAAAAGTCTCCTAATCGAAAAAAGATAATGGTATCTTCATACTTATCTTTTATATCCATATATTGTTGCATCATAGGACTTAATTTTGAACGATCAACTTCGCTTCTTTTCATTTTTACCACCTGTTTTTTTATTATAACATAATCTTATTTATCTGTTTTCTTTTTTTGCTTTTTCTTATTCTCCATATGAATTAGAATAGATGGATCTTCTTGCTTTTTATTTTTCTTTCTTACTGTCCAATTTTCTTCATTGGTTAAGAATGTATAGGCATAGAAGCCTTCTATACATAGGATAATAATAGGATATGTTTTTTCTAGGAAAAATCCTAATACTAATATGACTACATTAACCATTAATAGACTTGCAAAAAGAAATAAGTCAATATTTGTATCATGATATTTTCTTTTTCTAAATATTTTATCATACATAATAATTAATACTCTAGATATTCCTACTGCTAATGCAACCATTAAAAGTAGAATATACTCTTTATATTTATCAGTCCATTTTACTTTATTATTTATCTCTAAATCTTCGTATTCTATATGGTAATAATCACATATTTTTTTACAAAAAGCATTATATCCATTTTTAATGGCATTATCCCAATTTCCATTATTAATAAACTGGATAATATAAGTATCAATATATTCTTCAATTTCTTCTTCGGTTATGAATTTGGAAAAATCATCTCCTACTTGTACCCGTATTAACCCCTCATCTCTTGCTACCATGATTAACATACCGGTCTCACCAATATCAAATTCATCATATACTTGGTTTGCATATTCTTCCATTTCCAAATCTTCTAAATTCTTTACTGTAACTACATAATAATTGATTAATTCAATATCGTGTAAATAAGAAGATATTTTTTTGATATAATCTTTTGTATCTTTTTTTATGATGTTTGCCTCATCTGTTATATAAATATCTTCTCCTTTTTGAACAATTGCCAATGTAGAGATTGGATACATTAGTATTATTGTGAATAATAATAGATATATTTTTACTTTTTTCATCATTACCACTCCTATTTTATTTTATCATATTTTTTCCTATTTCTTTTTGTTTCTTTTTGTTTCTGACAATTATTTGTAAAGAGACAATTTTCTTTCTTTTTTTTATTAATTTAATGTTAAAATTATTTTAGGTGATTTTATGATAAGTATGAATTATAAAAATAAGGTGTGTGTGGTAACAGGTGCAAGTTCTGGAATTGGCTTAAGTACTGTTAAGCTTTTGGTAGAAGAAGGGGCTATTGTCTATGCACTTGACCGTAATGTTTTGAAGAATGATTCGATTCATTTTATCGAATGTGATTTATGTAAGAGAGAAAGTATAGATCTTGCTTTTCATCAAATTCCTGAGGAGATTGATTGCTTTTTTGGAGTTGCAGGTTTATCTGGTGCATTAACGGACTATTATACAACATTTACTGTTAATTATATTGCTAATAAGTATATTACGGAAGAATATTTAAAGTTGCGTATGAAAGATCATGGTGCTATTTGTTATGTTACATCTGTTGCTGGAGAATATTGGAGTAAGTATTCTTCAGAATTCCGTGATTTTACCAAGGCTATGAGTTGGGATGAGATGATGTCTGTTCTTCATCAACGGGCTGAAAAAGATACAGTTGGTGTTATGGCTTACCCATTATCAAAAAGGGCTCTAAACTATTATATGGCTGAGGTTTCTTTACTTTTTGGGCGTCGAGGAGTTCGTGTTAATGCACTTCTTCCAGCCTCAACAGAAACGGGTATGATGCGGGAGTTTGAGGTTGAGGCTGGTGGACATGATGCCTTAATTTCTCAAACAGGAATTGCTGAGAGACTTGCAAAACCGGAGGAAATGGCTTATCCATTGCTATTCTTAAATAGTGATCTTGCTAGTTTTATTTCAGGTATTTGCTTAACCGTTGATTTTTGTAATGATGCAATGATTAAAGTTGGAAAAAAACATGATCGATTAGATATGAAAGTTGGGAATCGTCTATTTAATTTAGGATTTATTCAAAAAATGTTACGAAAAAAATTACAACCTTTACAAGATGAGACAAAAAAATCCGAAAGCACTACTCCTTCGGATGATGATATTATTTAATTATTGTTTTTTATCCTCATCACTTTTTTTAGCAAGTACTAATGAACAATAGATAAATAATACAAGAACGACGAATATAAAGATTCCTATTATTTTCCAAATCATCTTTTTTCCCCTTTTTTTTCAGTATACTATTATTTTTAATTTATGTAAAATCTTTCTTTTTATGAAATGGAAAGATTTTTTTCTTTGTTTTTGTATTTTTATCTAGAAAATTTACAGAATTTAAAAAAAAGATGCCTTTCTTTTGCATCTTTTTAATCTACTAAATACTTTTTAAAATTTCCATTTATTCCAATACCTTCTGTTTTTATCATAAAGGCATGAGAATCTAACTCTTTTAAATGTCTTTCTAATCTTTCTACTTCATATTTTGATAATGCGGAGTATATTACATATGTTTTTTCATTGTGATATCCTCCTACTGCCTCCCAGTATGTTGCATCTCTTGCTAGTTCCTCTTTTATAAAAGTAATAATTTGTTCTGGATTTTTTTTGGTAAATATTTGAACAGTACTAAATATGTTTTGCTTATGGGTATGATCAATTACTATAGATGCGATAACGGAATATATAATGGAATAAATCATAGTATTTAATCCATAGATTATCCCACATATGCCAAATATTATGATGTTTATTGTTGCACCAATTTTTCCAATTGATAGTCTTCTGCTTCGCATCGATAATATAATACCAATAATATCTGTTCCTCCACCTGATGCGTGTGTTGTAAATATTAGGCCACATCCTGCTCCTGCAACCATTCCTCCAATTAAAACATTGGTTAGTGTTTCTTCAACTATTAATGATTCTGGGGATGGGATAATTGATAGGAAAAGTGTTTGAAAGATAATACAGGTTATGGTTCTTGCAAAAAATGTTCTACTTACAAGTTTATAACCTAATATTAGTAATGGTATATTCAGTGCAAAATTGATGATTCCGGATATATCAAAATCAATATGAATATTCGCTATATAATAGATTAGGCTTCTTAATAATTGGGAGATACCTAGTACACCACCACTATATAATGAATTCGGTACAATAAATATATTCATGCCGATTGCAAATAATAGGCAACCAATAATTGCTTGAAATAGTTCTTTTTCATTCCATTTTAGTAAATTTTTAAGTTTTCTTCCCATTTTATCCCTCTTCCATAACAAAAGGAAACCCAATTAATATTAACCTATTAAAGGATTTCCTCATGTATTCATTATATCATTTTTTTCTTATTTTTGCAAGTTTTAATCTTTTAGTGGTACTCCGTTAGCATCTGTTGAAATACTTCCTGTTAAAATCATAATTCCTTCAATGAAGCCCCAAAGGCCACCAATACCACATGTTACTAATGTAACGATGATTTGTGCAACTCCTCTTCCTGTATTTCCTAAATAGAAATTGTGAATTCCCCATGCTCCTAAAAATAGTCCTAATAAACCAGCAGCCATTTTAGATTTTGCTTCACTATTTGTTGATTGCATGTTTGTTCCATCTTGGTTAGCACCACAGCTTGGACAAAATTTTTGTGCATCTTCCATTTCTGATCCACAATTAATACAATATTTTGCCATATTTTCACTCCTTTTTTTCTTATTTTACCACATTTCTTTATATTTTGTTTGATTATTTTTATTTTTTTTAATTTTATTTTTGAAATTGTGAATTATATAATTCAGAATAGAAACCATTTTTTTCAATTAATTCTTTATGTGTTCCTTGTTCAACAATGTTTCCATCTTTCATAACAAGAATTAAATTTGCATTTTTTATAGTTGACAGTCTATGGGCAATAATAAATGATGTTTTCCCTTCTGTTAATTTATCCATTGCTTTTTGAACTAATTCTTCCGTTCTAGTATCTACGTTTGATGTTGCCTCATCTAATATTAAAAATGGAGCATCTTCAATCATACCTCTTGCGATTGTTAATAACTGCTTTTGTCCAGATGAGATAGATTCGTTATCCCCTACTTCTGAGTTTAGTCCTCCTGGTAGAGTCTTAATAAAATGGTCTACTCCAACTGTTTTACATACATCCCATAATTTTTCATCTGTTACCTTTTTCTTATTAAAGATTAAGTTATCGCGAATGGTACCATCAAACAACCAAGTATCTTGTAATACCATAACAAATAAGTCGTGTATGTTTTTTCTTGTTAATTCTTTAATAGATTTTCCATCTATTAAAATATCTCCTTCATTAATATCATAAAACTTCATTAAAAGATTAACTATTGTTGTTTTTCCAGCTCCTGTTGGCCCTACTATTGCAATTTTTTCACCCGATTTTGCTTTTGCACTAAAATCTTTTATAATCATTCTTTTATCATCATAACCAAACTTAACATTTTTAAATTCAATGTTTCCTTTTGTTTCTGTTTTATTAATTTTTTCTTTTAGATTTGATTCATCTGGAAGTTCTTCTTCGTCCATAAATTCATATACTCTCTCTGCAGATGCCGCAATTGATTGCATTGTTGTCATTGCTTGAGCAATTCTTGATAAAGGGTTTGTAAATAATCTTACATAAATCATAAAGGCAACAATTGTTCCAAATGAAGTTTTCCCATTCATGACTAAAAGTGCTCCTACTACGCAAACGGATACATAACCAAAATTTCCTATAAAATGCATAATGGGTTGCATAATTCCTGATAAAAATTGACTTTTTCGATTACAGTTATATAAGTTTTCGTTGATTCTGTCAAATTCTTCTAAGGCATTTTCTTCTCCATTGTAGGCTTTTACTACATTATGCCCTGAATAAATTTCTTCTATATGTCCATTTAAATCTCCTAGTTCTTTTTGTCTTTGACTAAAGTATTTTTGAGATTTCTTTAATAATAAGAATGATAAAGCAAAACCTATAATACTTGCTAGTATAGCAGTTATTGCCATGGTCCAGTTTGTTACAAACATCATGACAACAGAACCTAAAAATAAAGTTATATTACTGACAAGGGATGTTATATTATCACTCATATTAATTCCAATATTATCTACATCATTTGTAACTCTTGATAAAACATCTCCTGTTTCATGAGTATCAAAATATTTTAGAGGAAGACGATTTATCTTTTTACTGATATCGCTTCGCAATCTCTTAGAGTATCCTATTCCTACATAGGCCATCATAAGACCTTCAGCATAACCTAATAGGGAATTTAATAAATAGATGATTGCTAATATAATTACTCTTTTTTGTAGTTCTTTTTTATTTATTTTTGGTTCTATTATATTTTTTATGGATTTTGGCATATTATCTAAAGATTGAAATAAATCTTCTGTAACCATATTTTTATCCATTTTTTGTAGATTATTTAAGTATGCTATTTGGTCTTTTCCAGAAATTGTTTGATTCTCTATTTTTATTGGTTTTATGATTTCCTCTTTTGTTGTTTGTGGTAGTTTATTAAATTCTATTATCCAATTTTCATTGGAATTATTTTGATATTCTTGATAGTTTTGTTCTACATTTTGAATTATTTTATCTGTTACAATTTGGATTTTTTTCACGTCTGGTTTGATTCCATCACTTATTACATCTGTTACATCTGCTAGTTTGTTTGGAGCAATCGTTGATAACATTGCTGCTATAAGGGCAAAGACACAAGATATTAATAAAATGTATTTCCAACGATTTAGACTAAAGAATATTCTTTTTAGAGTTCCTTTTAAGTCTTTTGCTTTTTCTTCTGGTTTATTATGTCTAGGCATTGTTTAACTCCTCCTCACTTAGTTGCGATAAAGCAATTTCTTTATATATTTTACAACTTTTTAATAATTCTTTATGGGTTCCTATTCCCACACATTCTCCTTTATCTAATACCACTATTTTATCAGCATTCATTATTGTTCCAATTCTTTGAGCAACAATCATACTTGTTGCATCTTTAGTGTATTTTTTTAATTCTTTTCTAAGGGTTGCATCTGTTTTATAATCTAGGGCACTAAAGGAATCATCAAATATATAGATTTCTGGATCTCTTGCTATGGCTCTAGCAATAGATAGACGTTGTTTCTGCCCACCACTAACATTTGTTCCTCCTTTGGCAATATGTGCTTGATACTGTTTATCCATTTTTTCTACAAAGTCACTGGCTTGGGCAACTCGTATTGCTTCTTTTACTTTTTGAAGGTTTGGCTTTTCTCTTCCGTTATCTCCATAAGAGACATTTTCTTCTATTGTTCCTGTAAACATTACAGCCTTTTGTGGAATATATCCTATTCTATTATTAAGTTCTTTTAAATCATATTCTTTTACATTTACACCATCTACAAATACTTCTCCATCTGTTGCATCATATAATCTTGGTACTAAATTGATTAGAGTAGATTTTCCACTACCAGTAGATCCTATAAAGGCAATCGTTTCTCCTTGATTTACTTGAAAACTGATATGTTTTAATAAATATTCATCAGCATCTGGATATTTGAAACTTACATCTCTAAATTCTATTGTTCCTTTTTCTTTTGTTTTTCCCTTAAAATTACCAGACTTGATGGATAGAGAACAATCAAGCACTTCATTAATACGATTGGCTGATACTCTGGCTCTTGGTAAAACCATAAATATCATTGTAAGCATTAAAAATGACATAATTACTTGCATTCCATAACTTGAAAATACGACCATATTACTAAAAGTATTGATTTTTCCAATCATGGAGCTATTCATAATAATATAGGCCCCTACTACATATATTCCTAGATGTTGAAAATGCATTACAAAGTTCATAATTGGGTCCATAATTGCGAAGGTCCTTGTTATTTTTAAATGAATTCCAGTTAATTCTTCATTTACATTATTAAATCTTTTTTCTTCAAATTTTTCTGCATTAAAAGCATGAATTACTCGAATACCTGTAATATTTTCCCTTGTTACTCCGTTTATTTTATCGGTATATTTTTGAATTTTTTCAAATCTTGGAGACACAATTTTTATAATAATTAAATTTGTTGTTACAATGATAACAACTCCAAGTGCTGTTACAAGACTTAATTCGTGGCTTTTTCCAAGTATTTTTAATAATGCCCATACCGCCATAACGGGTGCTTTTACTAATAATTGTAATCCCATAGCTAAAAGCATTTCTATTTGTGAAACATCATTTGTTGTTCTTGTAATTAAACTGCTCGTTGAAAAGCGTTTAATTTCTGCTATACCAAGAGACTCTACTTTAGCAAATATTTTTCTTCGAATTGATTTTGAAAATCTTGCAGATAATAAGGATGTAAAAAATCCTACACTAATCGTACAAATAAGACTTCCAACTGCACATGTTAGCATATGAATTCCTGCATCTATTATTTCCTTCATAGTACTATCTTCCGTTTGTACTAATATGGTTATCTTACTCATATATTCTGGCATTCTTAAATCTAAAAATACCGAAAAAATGACTAATAACGCAATCACCAGTACAATTATCAAATCTTTTTTTGTTAAGTTTTTAAATAATTTTATCATTTTAATTTCCTTTCTTATTGACCTTATACATTCTATCGTATGCAAAAAAAATAGTCAAGTTGTTAACTATTTTTTTCTTTTAGAAATTCTTGAATTTGTTTTAATTTATTAGAAGAATCCAATCTTCCTAATTCATACATTTCTTTTATTCTTTTTTTATTCTTTTCTAGTCTTTTTATATGAATTGTTTTGGAAGGTCTTATTACCAATATTTCTTTTTTATTTTCCTTATCTATGATATATTCTTTTGTTTCATTATATTTTTGATATCTTTCTTGAATTGTTTTTATAAAGTTTGGATATTTCTTATATTTCCATTCATATGGTTTTGTAGTTGATTTCTTTTTTCTGTATTCTTTTGGTCTTGTTTCTACTACAATGATTTTGTCATATTTTTCTTTTTCTGCCCATTTGATTGGAATAGAATCACTCATTCCTCCATCTAAGTATTCTTTATTTTCTATTTTTATATTTTTTGATACAAGTGGCATGGATCCTGATGCTCTTAAATATTCCATTTCTTTTTCTATATCTTTTATTTCTTTATATTCTGGCATTCCTGTTTCTAGATTTGTCATTACGACATAGAACTTTGTTTTACGATTGTTAAAGGCTTTAAAATCTAATGGATAAGTTTTATATACTATTTCTTGAAAACAGGTTTCTTTATTCATAATATTTCCTGTTGTTAAGAAAGAATAAAAACCCATATATTCTTTTTTATGTACATATTCTAAATTATAATTAATACATCTTTTTGGTTGATTTGTGATGTAGTTTATTCCGAATAAGGCTCCTGCTGATACTCCTATTACTGCATCTACTTTAATGTTATTTTCCATTAATATATCTAAGACACCTGCGGTATAGATTCCTCTTAATGCTCCACCTTCTAATACTAAAATTGACTTCATGTTCTCCTCATTCTTCACCTGATGTTTGTTGTTCTTTCTCAACTTTGTTTATTTTTAATCCTCTTTCTATTAATTCCTCTATGGTATGTTTATTTGAATCTAATATTTCTCTAATCGGTGTTTTTTTCTCATCTCTTCCTCTTATTCCTGGAACAACTACAAATACTCTGTCTGACTTTTTTTCATCCCATTCATATCGAAATTCATCATTTTCATATAATACTTCTTTTTCTTGTTCTTCATTGTTTTCTTTTACTTCTTCCTCCACATACCATAAGAAGTCATAGTCATCATCTTTGAATTCACAAAAGTCATCTTGTTTTGCCTCACTTTCTGGCAATATGTATATATCATTTATGTTTTTCTTATGACAACGATACATTTTGATTGCGTCTGTTGTTAAAGAATCATCTATTTTTTTAAATTTTAAAGTAGAATCATCTGAATCAATACCAGTATATGTCATTCTGTTTACAATGTCCTCCATTAAAGTACTATCTTTTCTTAAATATTCTATTAAGTCTTTTTTCTCATCGCTTCCTGCTTCTTGTAATTCTATTTTTTCAATACAATAAGTATATAACTTTGTATTTGTATCTGCAAAGTATAATTTCGATTGAGAATTACATTCTTCTTGTTTTGTAATAGATAACGTATAATCAAAATCTTGTTCTTTAAATTGTTGTGGTACTTCTATTTCCTTGGTAAAAACTTCATATTTAATATCTGTTGAATCTACTAATTTTTCTTCTGTACTTATATGTACTTTTCTACTTGCTTGATAAAATAATCCTCTAAATGACTCTATTTTTGTTGTTTTATTATAATGTTTGATACAAAAAACGGGTATTTCTCCTCCAGCAATACGTGCATAATCTATTAATGCAGATGCTGCCCCTATTAAGATAAATAATAATATTAGTTCTTTAATTGTTCCTATAAATTTACTCATATTGATCCCTCTTTATTATCTCTTTCATTATAACAAAAAAATAAAATACTAGTCAATTGAACTAGTATCTTTTTCTTTGTTAAATGTTTTTAAAATATCATTTAGTATTCTATGTAAGTTTTTTGCATCTTCTATATTTAAATCTATACACTTTCCAACTTCAAGTGGAATTGTTTTAGCAATTTCTTTTACTTTCTTTCCTTTTTCCGTTATCCTAATAATACAATTTCTCTCATCGCTTTTATATTTTTCTTTTTTTATGTATTCTTTTCTTTCTAATTTCTTTAAAACTGGTGTTAGGGTTCCTGAATCTAGATAAAGTCTTTCTCCTAATGTTTTAATATTTATTTCATCTTGTTCCCATAATACTAGCATTACTAAATACTGAGTATATGTTAAATCTATTTTTTCTAGGGATGGTTTATATCTTCGAATGATTTCTTTGGAACATGCATATAACGGAAAACAGATTTGATTATTTAGTTTTAATACTTCTTCTTCCATATTATTGAATCATATTTTTAATTTCGTCTTTTGATTTTAGTCCTACTTCTGTTTTAATTAACTTTCCATTTTCAAATAAAAGTAAAGTTGGAATTGATTCTATTTCATATTCTTCTAATATGTTATCTGCTGTATCTGTATCAATTTTATAAAACTTACAATCTTCTGTTTCTTTTGCAATTTCATCTATAATTGGTGATAACATTTTACATGGTCCGCACCATGTTGCGAAACAATCTATTAATACCTTTCCTTTTTCATTTTTTTTCTCATTAAATTCTTCTTCTGTAATTTGTATTACTTCCATTTTAATCCTCCATTTCTTTTATTGCAGTTGTTGCTGCTATTGCTCCATCTGATACTGCTGTTGTTAATTGTCTTAATTCTTTTTCTCTGGAATCTCCTGCAACATAGATTCCTTTTATATTCGTATGTACTCCATCTTCTGATTTGATGTAGCCATCTTGTGTTAATTCAATGATGTTTTTAAATATTTCATTTTTAGGTGCTTGACCAATTGCGATAAATAAACCGTTGATTTCAATGGTATTTGTTTTTCCTTCTTGATTTACTATTTCAATACTTTCTAGATGTTTTTCTCCATTTATTTTCGTAATAGTACTATTCATGATTCTTTCTATATTCTCTTTTTTTAGTACCTCATCAACGTATTTTTTTTCTCCTCTAAAAGTATCTCTTCTATGAATTAAATAAACTTTCTTGGCAATGTTTGATAGATATATGGCTTCTTCTAATGCTGTATTTCCTCCGCCATTTACCGCAACAATTTTATTTTTAAAGAAATTTCCATCACAAGTAGCACAGTAGGATACTCCTTTTCCAATTAAATCTACTTCTTTTGGTAAATTTAATTTTCTTTTATCGGCTCCTATTGCTAGGATAACAGCCTTTGCTTTATAATGATCTTTATTTGTCTCCACCGTTTTATCTTTTTCTACTCGAATTACGGTTTCAAATTTTATTTCTGCTCCTAGTTCAAGTGCTTGATTATATAAATTCGTTGCATAATCATAGCCTGATATTTTTGGAATTCCTGGATAATTTTCTATCTCTGGCGTATTGATAATTTGACCACCATATGTTTTTGCTTCTAAGACAAGTACTTTTTTATTAGCGCGTCTTGCATAAAGTGCTGCTGTTAATCCTGCAGGTCCTGCTCCTACAATAATGATATCATACATGAAATCACCTCTTATATGTATTTTTTAATTATTTCTTCCATCTTCATTGGATCTTCTATTGGAGAATATCTTGCAACAATGTTTCCTTCACGATCTATTAAGAATTTTGTAAAATTCCATTTAATATCATTTTTTTCTTTACAAGTAGTGCTTATTTTTTCTACACCCTTCATGGTAATTTTATTTTTCATTCCTTCCAGAATTTCTTTAGGAGAATGTTGTTTTAAATATTTCCAAAATGGATCAGCATTTTCTCCATTTACTTCTACTTTTTTTAATTGATCAAATGATGTTTGATACTTTGCTGTACAAAACTCATGAATTTCATTATCATCTCCTGGTGCTTGATGACCAAACTGATTGCATGGAAAATCTAATATTTCAAATCCTTTTTCATGATACTTTTGATATAACTCTTCAAGTGCTTTATATTGTGGTGTAAAACCACATCCTGTTGCAGTATTCACAACTAGTAATACTTTTCCTTTTAAATCACTGATTACTAAGTCTTTTCCATTTCTTCCTTTTACAACATAGTCGTATATCATATCATTTTCCTTCCTTAATTAGATTGTATACAATTTAATTTTAATTGTCAATTGCTTTTTATTGAAATGTGTGGTATAATATTGAAAGTTTGTGTTCAAGAAGGGGTTTATATGAAAGAATTAGGGTTTATTATCCTAGAAAATGGTAAAATTATTAAATTTGGAGAATATTATTGTACAATTTATCGGAATAATCAAGATAAGAAGCATTTTCATGATTCTGCTTTTCAAGAAATGCTTTCAAAATATAAAAAGGATTTTCCTTTTATTTCAGATGTTGGGTCTTTTCATGTTTTAGAAAGTCTTCCTTTTTTAGCCAGAAATCATTGTATTACAGTTGTTAATGCATCCTCAGGATCTTTCCAAGTTTTGCTTCCTATCATGGTTATGACTACTCCAGAGAATATTTCTGCATCTCAGAAGAATGCTTTAATTTCTGTTGAAAAGACTATGAATTATTTTGATAATGGACTATCAGATATTCATTCTTTTTCTGAGGATGGACAAGAAGAAAAAAGTTATTCTACGATTGATGATTTTTATTATGATAAAGTTCAATATCCTTATCATTCTTCTTTTCAACCAGTTAATGATTATTCAAAAGCATTATTAAAAAGATATCAGTAGATGATATCTTTTTTTTAACAAAAAAACTAGGTTTGACCTAGTTATTGTTTTTATGGTAGCCTGTACGGAATTCGAATCCGTGAATGTTACCTTGAGAGGGTAATGTGTTAAGCCACTTCACCAACAGGCCATATATGTCAATTGACTATATCATCATACCATAAAAACTATTTTATGACAATCTTTTTTTTACATTTCTTCTTTTGTTTCTGCTTCTACTTGTACAATTACTTCTCTTAATTTTTGAATTAATCCTTCCATGTATGCACATCCCATGAAACAAATTACAGAATCTAATTCATCTTTTAGTTTATCCATGGTAGTTTCAGAAATACTATCACCATTTTTTAGCCCTTCAATAATCATTTTAGAACTTACTCCTGGATAGTCCGTTGGATACTCTCTATTACTATCTATTTCTGTTACAAAGGCTTTATCTGCAACATTTAAGGCATCTATAAATTCATCTTTAAAATCTCTAGTTCTCGAATATGTATTTGGTCGGAATACTACAACTAATCTTTTATCTGGATATTTTTGTCTAACAGATTCTAGAGTTACTTTGATTTCTGTTGGATGGTGTGCATAATCATCTATAATTGTAGTTCTTCCTATTTTTTGGATTGCAAATCTTCTTTCGGCATTTTTAAATGTTTTTAATGCTTCATAAATATCTTTACTTGAAATTCCTATTTCTTTACACATAATGATGGCTGCTGCTGCATTTTGTACCATATGTTTTCCATAAAGTGGTATTTCAAAACTTCCATAAAACTCATCTTTTATATATAAATCAAAGATAGATCCTTTTTCTTCTAATTTTAAATTTTTAATTACAACATCATTATTAAAATTAAATCCATAAAATATTACTCTGGTAGAATATCCGATTTTTTTTACTTCTTCATTGTCTCCATTAGCAATTACTAAATTACTTGTATTATTTGCAAAAATTTCAAATGTATTTCTAATATCATCGATATCTTTGTAGCATTCCATATGTTCTTTTTCAATATTTGTAATAATAGAATATGTTGGATAATATGCTGTAAAATGACGATTAAACTCATCACTTTCTACCACAAAGTATTCATTTTGCTTAGAAGCAAATCCATCCCCTGCTCCAATAAAGTAATTACAACCAATTGTTGATTCTAGTATATGTTTTATTAAGGAAGAAGTTGTTGTTTTTCCATGGGTTCCACTTACACCTATGGTTTTAAACATTTTAATAACATCACCCATAATTTCATTATATTTTTTTATTGTAAGTCCTAATTCTTTTACTCTTTTTATTTCTGGATGATCTTCACTAAATGCAACACTATAGGTTACAATTGTGTCTTTATCAATTGGATGTGTTTGGTCATAATAAATTGGAATAGATCTTTCCTCTAATCCTACTTGGGTAAATTTATGGGCTTTTGCATCATCGTAACCTGATACTTCTGCACCTAAATCATATAATATTTGTGCAAGAGTTGACATTCCTGTTCCTTTAATTCCAATACAGTAATATTTCATTTTCATTCCTTCTCTCTTTTTTTCATTATATATGATACAAATTAGATTGTAAAGTTTCCTAATTTGTATCTTTACATCTATTTTATGTCTTTCTTTTTTGTTTGTTTCGAATAAATACATCCACAATAATCTTGTCGATATAAATTGTAAATTCTTGATAATTCTATACTTCTTTTATATCCTTCTTTTTTCTTAAAATCAGAGTATAAATAAGTAGATTTATATTTGGTATCTAACTCTTCTCCTATTTCATTGATCCAATTGGCATTCTTATGAGGAGAAAGAGTTAAGGTTGTACAAAAATATGGAAAATCATACTTTTCTGCAATTCTTGCTGCCTCTTCTAGACGCAATTGATAGCATTTATAACATCTTGCTCCTCTTTCCGGTTCCTGCTCTAGACCTTTTGATATTTCATAAAACTTTTCAGGTTCATAATTTCCTTCCATTAGTGATATTTTATATTTTGTAGGAATTATTTGAATTAATTTTTTTATTTCTTCTATTCTCTTTTGATATTCTTCTTTTTCCGTAATATTAGGATTATAGTAAAATATTGTTACTTCGAAAAATGAGGATAATCTTTCAAGTACTGCACTACTACAAGGAGCACAACATGCATGTAATAAGAGTTTGGTACCCTCTTTGATATTTTCAATTTGTTTTTCCATTTCTATATCATAGTTCATATTATTCCTCCTTTTCTAAGTGCTAATTATATCACAAATCCGTTCCTTTTTCTATTGCTTTTAATAAATTCTTATATTCTTTGGCGTTTTTTATAATTATTCCTTTTCTTGTATTTTTTAACATCCAAGATTTCATTTCTTCTTCCGGATAATATTCTAAATCTTTAAGTAATTTTTGGTAAAGTTCTTTCGTTATTTGATAGGGTTCTTTTATTATACCTAATTTTTGTTTTATACATCTTTTTCTTAATCTTTTTTTTAATAATTTTTTAGGATAATTTAAATAGATAATTGTTGAGGAAGAGAATGCTATTATGTCTTTATTTTTTCTTGGCATTCCTTCTATTATCCAATCTTTTTCTTTTTGAATAATTTGGTTAATTATATTCTTTTGTTCTTCTTCAGACCTTTTTTGATTGAACTCATTATATACTATTTCATCCATAGAATATCTTTTTATATGATATCTTTCCTCTATTATTTTAGATAATGTTGTTTTCCCACTTGCAATATTTCCAATTATCATTACTTTCATATTTTTCTTCTTTCTACATACGAAAAAAAGGAGTTATTTTCCTTTTTTCTCTTCTTCTTTTTCTAATGTTTTATAATCTACTTTTCCATATAATGTTTTTGGTAATTCTTCACGAAATTCATAATATTTAGGAAGAGAATATACGGATAGACTTTCTTTACACATTTCTATAATTTCTTTTTTTATTTTTGCAGTTGGTTGAATTCCTTTCTTTAATACAATAAATGCTTTTGGTACATGCATTTTATACTGATGAGGAATTCCTATTACACAGACTTTATCTACAGCATCATGTTTTGCAATTGTCTCTTCTATTTGAGATGGATAAACATTAAATCCTGATACTACTATCATTCTCTTTAATCTCTGTGTGTAATATACAATTCCATTAGGGGCAATATATCCAATATCTCCTGTATGTAACCAAACAGATCCATCATCATGGCGTTTTAAGACATTATCCGTTTCTTCTTTATTATTTAAATACCCCATCATTAGAGTTGGACCTTGAACACAGATTTCTCCTTCTTCTCCCATAGGTAGTTCTTCTAGTGTTTCTGGATTACATATTTTATATGTATTTCCTACCATTGGAATTCCAATGCTTCCTGGTTCATTAGTTCCAGGAAATGTATAACATGTTGCGGCAACAGACTCTGTCATTCCATATCCTTTACCAATATTAACATGGGCACCATGTTTATGTAGAAAATCATTGATTCTAGCCTCTGCTGTAACAGTTAGATGATCTCCTCCAGAGATAATGTATTTTAATTGTGACATATCCACATTATCAAATTTTGGATTTGACATCATTCCTTCCCAAAGAGTTGGGACACCAAGAATTACATTCGGTTTATCATATTTCCATATTTTATAGAACCGATTTGCATCATATTCTGGCATAAGAATTGTCTCTACTTTTAAACATAGAGGAGTATGAATACATACACCTAAACCAAATCCATGAAATATAGGCAGGATTGTTACAATTTTATCTTTTGGTCTTACATCAATTACATTTACAGCAGATTGTTGAGCAATTGCATTAAAGCTATAATTAGAAATCATAATTCCTTTTGGCGTTCCAGTTGTTCCTCCACTATGAAGAATTATTGCAAGATCATCTGATTTTCTTTCTCCTTTATAGTTTTGATTGCTTGTTACTCCTACTGCCATGAAATCTTTCCATGACATATAATTATTATCTGTTATACTAGGTCTTTTCATGAGTAGGCTTCTTGTTAGAGTATATCCAACAGTTAAGCCCAATGGCATAGATTCTTTTGGAGATACTAATATTGTCTTATATACTAATGTCTTTGGGATAATATCATTCATTTTCTCATAATCAAAATCAACTAAAAATAAAATTCTAGATTTTGATTCTTTTAAATAATGATGAAGTTGTTCTGGACTTGATAATGGATGAACCATATCAGCAACTGCTCCAATTTTATTGCAGGCATAAAACACATATAATGCCTCTGGCATATTTGGCATGCATATTGTTACAATGTCTCCTTCTCTCACACCAAATTCTCTTAATGCTTTTGCAGATATATTAATATCGTTAAAGAACTCATTGTAACTAAATCTATTTCCGAAATAATTAAGAGCAATAAAGTCTTTATCATCTCCTACTTCATCAATTAAATAATCATAGATTGTTTTTTTGGTAAATTTTATGCTTCTTTCTTCTCTTGAATAATACTCAAGCCATGGTGCATTTGGATCCTTTTTTTTCTTAAATATTTTTGTAATTAGATCTTTTAATGGGGTCATTTTATTCATCTCCTGTATTCTATATCTACTAATTATTTTACTATTATATTCTAAAAAATACAATTCTAAATGATTTGTTTTCTTTTTATCAATATTTTGTGATATAATTTAGTCAATTAATGGGAGGTATTATGAAAAGGAGACTTTTAATTGATGAAGAGATCATTCAAAAACGTATTAAACAACTTGCCGATGAAATAAATCATGACTATCAAGGAAAAGAGCTTACTTTAATTTGTATTTTAAAAGGAGCTATTTATTTTTTTACTGATTTATCAAGAAGAATTAATTTACCTACAGAACTTGAATTTATTCGTATATCCAGTTATCACGGAGAAAACAGTACAGGTCATGTTGATATGAAAATGGGGCTTGATCATTCTATAAAAGGAAGAGATGTTTTAATTGTTGAAGATATTATTGATTCTGGTAGAACGCTTTCTTATTTAGTTGATTATCTATCACTAGATGAACCTAATAGTATAAAGATTTGTACATTACTTGATAAACCGGAAAGACGTGTTGTAGACGGTATAAATGTTGATTATGTTGGCTTCAAAATTAAAGATCGTTTTGTTGTGGGATATGGATTGGATTTAGATGAAGAATATCGGAATTTACCAAATGTTGAATGCTTTACTCATGATACTTATCAGAATCTTCAAAATGATCGTTACGAAATTTATAAGCAATTGATTAAGAAAAACAACTCCTAAAAGAGTTGTTTTTTTGCTATAATAGTATGGGAGGATAAATTATGATTTTTACAAAAGAACTATTATTTATTTTTATTGCTATATTGGTGGTTTGCTCGATAGGATTTAAAAAGTATGTTTGGTTTATTTCTTTAGGATATGGTTTTTCTATTTCTATCGTTGGAGTGATGCTTCTAGTTCTATTTTTTGATGAACTTGATTTTTTTAAAGTACTTTCTTGTATTATTCTTATTGCCTATGGTCTACGATTAAGTGGATTCCTTGCTTTAAGAGAATTAAGAAGTAGTAGCTATAACTCTAAAATGAAGGGAGAAATATCGGATGGATCTCATATGGGGATACCTGTTAAAATTATGTTGTGGGTAACTTGTGGCCTTTTATATCTTCTTATGACTTCTCCTGTTATTTATCGTTTTATTAATAAAGATTCATACGATACAATGTTTATTATAGGTCTTTTACTTGCCGTTGTTGGAATTTTGATTGAGGCTATATCCGATATTCAAAAAAGTAATTCAAAAAAGAAAAATCCAAATCGTTTTTGTGATTCTGGATTATTTCAATTTGTTAGATGTCCTAACTATTTTGGAGAAATGATTATTTGGACAGGAATTTTTTTATCTGGTATTACTTCTTTACAAGGTATTGGCCAATGGATTTTTGCAATCATTGGATATGTTGGAATTATTTATGTCATGTTTAGTGGTGCAAGAAGATTAGAAATCAGACAAGATAAAAATTATGGGGAGTTAGAAGAATATCAAAAGTATATAAAATCCACTCCAATACTAATTCCTTTTATTCCTCTTTATAGCGTAAAAAAATATAAATGGTTAGTTGGATAATAAAAACGTTTCAAAAAAGGAAACGTTTTTTTAATTGTTTTCTTGAATAAATTCATTTTCACAAGTAAGATTAATTTTTAATTCTTTTAACGTTTTTTTATCACTACCTGTTACAATATATGTTGCATGTGCTTCCATATTATGTAGTTTTGTTAGATTTGACATTGCTTTTGCAGCAAGTGGATTGGTAACAGAACAAATACTAAGTGCTGTTAATACTTCTGATAGATTTAATCGATCTCCTGTATTCATTTCTTTTTTTAATTTTAGAATTGGTTCTAGTATTGTTGGTGATAATAAATAAATATCATCTGGGATTTTACTTAAGTATTTAATCGCATTTAAGACAACTGTTCCTGCAGGGGTCATTAAATTTGTTTGTTTCCCGGTTATAATTTTTTTATTTACTTTAAAGGCTATTACAGGAAGTCCTTTTTCTTTTTTACTTTTTTCTAAGGCTGGTTTTATTACTTCTAAATAATTCTCATCAATATTTAATTCATTCATTAAAACTTTTATTTTTTTATAAGTATCTTCATCACATAATCCCATTTTATAATTTGTTTTTTCATTATAATATCTTCTTACAATTTCTTTTTTTGCGGCTTCTTCTACTATTTTTTCATCTTTGATACAGAAACCTACCATATTTACTCCCATATCAGTTGGAGAATAATAGATATCTTTTTTGGATACTTTATTTAATATGTTTTTTAATATTGGAAATGTTTCTATGTCTCTATTGTAATTTGTTGCGGTGATTCCATATTTCTCTAGGTGATAAGGGTCAATCATATTTGCATCTTTGATATCTGCTGTTGCAGCCTCATATGCAATATTTACAGGATGTTTTAGGGGAAGATTCCATACAGGAAATGTTTCAAATTTTGCATATCCTGCATTTACTCCTCTTTTGTTTTCATGATAAATTTGAGAAAGACATGTTGCTAGTTTTCCAGAGCCTGGTCCTGGGGCATTCACTAATATTAAAGGTTTCGTAGTTTCTATATATGGATTTTTACCATACCCTTCTTCACTAACAATTGTGTCAACATCTGTTGGATAGCCTTTGGTAAATGTATGAATATAGGTTTTAATTCCATTTCTGTTCAGTCTTTTTATAAATTTATCTACACTTACTTGATTTTGATACATTGTAACAACAACACTGTTAACAGAAAATCCTAATTCTTTTGATTTCTTTATTAAATTTTCTATTTCATTATCATAAGTTATTCCATATTCTCCCCGTAATTTATTTCTTTCAATATCTCCTGCATTAATGCAAAAAATTATTTCTAAGTCTTTTTTTAATTCTAAAAACATGCTGATTTTTGCATCATTTTTAAATCCAGGTAATACTCTTGCCGCATGAGAATCATCAAATAACTTTCCCCCTACTTCTAGATATAATTTATCAAATAATTTAAATCTTTCTTTGATTCTTTTGCTTTGTATTTTTACATATTTTTTATTATCAAATCCAATTTTCATTCTATCACCCTAGAAAAAGTATATCATTTTTTTATTTTTATGTATTAAAAAAAGATATATTATTTTCTTATATCTTTTTTTCATTACATTTGTACTTTATTTTTTTTATTTATCCACTTGTTTCAATTAGCAGACTTATATATTAGATTTTTTTATTGGTGAGAATATTTTATATATATTTTTTATCCCAGTCTAAATGCAGGAGACATTCCATATTCACCAGTAGTTCCATTATAATTACCTCCCGTTAAAACTACATAGACACTTGCTGATGAGTTATTTCTTGCTGTTCTCGTATACCAATATTCCGCCGTTCCATTGAATTTTTTTTCTGCTTTGGAATAGTTTTCTTCACTTAAATTGATAGATTTATAATAGTCTAATTGTCGTGATGATTCATATGCAGAATCGTTTGAGTAAAAACCATATGATACAATATAGTTTCCATATATTTCTCTCATTGCAAGTAAATATAGTTTATCTGTTGTTATATAGTTTTCTGTTTCGTTAGAATTATGGCTTGATACTACTCTGGTATCTATGATTGCATCTTTTAATACTTCTGGAAACGTGTTATAAATCGTATTGTTTACATATGTTCTTGCTGCACTATCTCTCCAACCACCATTAGAATAATTAGATGAAATCCAATTTGAGTTGGATACTATATCTGCAAATTCTATTACAAATCCACATGCTGTTTGACTAAATGTAGAAGATAGGCATTCATTTTGGGTTGATTTGTTGGCAATTCTTAAGGTATGAATTCCTAAATTTCCCAAATCTATTGTTCTTGTATCTCCAACGGAATAAACATTTACATTTTTTTCTTTTACAGCCTTAACGATAGTTTCCCAACTATCTGTTCCAAAAGCAATTGGATCTGGGATTGGTTCTTTTATTTCTATATTTGATATAAATTCTATATTGTAATTACAGATTGCATTTACTGTAAATGGTATTGTTAAAGTTAATAATAGTACGATATATTTTGTTTTTTTAACCTTAATTACTATAGTGCTTCCAATTATCATTATTAATATAGAAATATACATTAAAAAACTGTTTCCTGTTTTTGGATTATTTGAGGTTACATTGTTTCCATTTGATAGGTTTACTACTAATTTTTTATTATCTTGGTAAACTCCATCTTTAAAATCACTTTCTTCTACTTCTTTATGATATTTTACTCTTAAGGATACTGATTTTTCTTCTTTTGGTTTAATGATTTTATCATCATCTGTTTCTAAAGAATAAACAATATAGTCAGATTCTTTTGTCAAACTACTTTCATCTAGTAAATATTCTTCATCTGATTCATTCTTAACTTTTACTGTATATAAAGCAGAATCCCCTACTTTACTCATATTTAGATTTAAGTTAATATTTCTTCCATCAATTACAGGATTGCTTTTTTCTTTTGCACTTCCTTCAAGTGAGGATAGATTAATAGACTCAATTTTAATCTTACTTTCATCGCATGTCTCAGCATATGAAAGGATAGGAATTAATAATAAAAGTAGCATTACTAATAATTTCTTTTTCATATGTACTCTCCTATTTTATTTTATTATAGCTATTTTTCTTATTATTCGCAATATAAAAAGAGACTTTTGACAAAGGGTATTTTGTAAAAAGTCTCTTATTTCATTAATCAATTATTTGTCTTATATTTCTATTAGCTCGTAATTTGTAGTTCCAAGTCCAATACTTTCTGCATATTCTGTTATATGTCTTCCTACTTGTCTATCTACTCTTTCCATCATTTTAGTGTGTCCTGGATCATTAGAATTCCAAATAGCATCTAAGAATGCTTGGTCATTTGCAACCGGATCAAGGGATGCAAATATACCAATGTCTTCCATAACTGGATCACCTTGATTACAGTCACAATCACAATCAACACTTATTGCATTTGCAATCGTTATATAAACAATTGGTTTGTTATTTTCTTTTAAATAATCAGCAACTGCTTTAGCTGCTTCTGCCATTGATTCAATAAAATCTTTTTGTTCATAATCTACACTCCAACACTTATCTGGATCTTCTGTTTGACCACAACTATGAATGTATGCTTTTCCATTACGAGATGCAATACCAATGGATTGATTTTTTAAGTTTGCTCCAAATCCACCCATTGCATGTCCTTTACCATGTGCTAGGTTGATAATAGAATCATAATTTTTAAAATTTTCTCCAATGATATCATATTTTAAATGTCTTCCATTTTTTACTGGAATTTTAAACTCATTATCTTCATCCATGATATCAACTTCTGCAAAAGAAGTAAATCCATGTTTTTCTGCGGTTTTTAAATGATCTTCTTTATTATTTCTGGAACCAGGATATGCTGTATTACATTCTAGAATTGTTCCATTTAATTCTTTTACAAATGGTCCAATTAAATCTGCTTTTAAATATCCTTTTGCTCCATCTTCTCCTGTTGATACTTTTACTCCTATTTTTCCTTTTAATTCAACTCCAAGTTTCTTATAAATTCTTCTTAGACTATCTGTTGTAATTTCTTTTGTAAAGAATACTTTTGCTTTTTCCATTTAATTCTCCTTTTCGATTTCTATTATTTTGATTACAGTGCTTTCTTTATTATATTTTATTTTTACTTTATCATTCTCTTTTAAGAATGGTAATAAGTCTTTCTTATCTTTAATAGATATCTTATATTTATTATCTTCTGTATCTGTAATATAGTAGTATGTATTTCCATCCATTACGACATCTTTTATTTCTTTTATTACTATTTCTTTTTCTTTTTTCGCACTTGTTATTTCTTCTCCAAATTCATTTAAGTAGTTTTCACTTGCTTTTTCAATTCCTTTTGAACTGTCTGTTACAACTACCTTTTGGTAATCTGCAACATCTACAAAAGCATACATTTTTACTAGCCCTGCGTTATCTTTTAAACTAATTAAATAAGTTGGTTTTCCGTTTAGGTTAATTAGTAAAGGGAAAGTTGATGTATAATTCATTTGTTGTACTTGTCCTTTGGCAGAATCCATTGCGGAATATTCTTCTGCGCCGGCTACTCCATAGAATTTAGTTTCTTTCGTTCTCATATTTGTTAAGATAAATCCAATATTTGATTCATCTGTTAATACTGATGTGATTCCAGTGTACAAATAAATATCATCATCCATGGCTAAATAATTATACCCTGTTGTAGTTGCAACTACATCTTTTTGAGTGAAGATAGAATTCCAATAACCATTCTTATATTTACCCCAATCATTTACTTGTTCAAGGATTAAATCAGCCTCATATACATGATCAACCCATTTTGGAATATCTTTTAATTTATAAAACTTACTTTTTCCATTTGTAGGATCTAGTATTACAATTCCTTTTACTTCTCTTCTTTGACTTATTCCATGATATTTTACTACGCTTGCTATCCAATATGGTTTTCCTTCATTATCTATTTCAAAATTAATAGAATCAAAATTATAAAATGGATAACTAAATTGAAGTTTTCGATATAAGTTTTCATTGAATAATGCAGATGGTGCATATTTCATTCCTTTTTCTAGTTTGATTAGTTTAGCTTTTCCATTTGTTGAATCTACTGTAATATATCCTGTAATTCCTTTTTTACGGTTTGTTAACCATTTAATTGCTCCATTATATTCTAATGGTGTTACTCTAATAATATCATCATTATAATTAATTTGTGTATAGGCATCTGATACATCATATTGAGATACTAATTCACTCATTTGTCCCATAACACGATCTCCTAACTTTTCTGATGAATCTCTATCAAGTAATGGTAGTTTTTGGAAATCAACTTCTTTTATTTCTTCTTGGAATGATTTTGTTGTATCTACTTCAATTCTTTCATAATACTTTTTTGCATTAAACAATGGTGAATTTATAATTACTAATAAAATCATAATGATAAAGTATGCTGGTAGTATTAACCAGACTTTTGAAATTTTATATTTTGTATATTTTTTTCCAGACATTAAATCTTGAAATTTTTGTCCTGTTTTTATAATTGTAATACTTCCAATTAATATTAGTAATATTGGTACTATAAATGCATAAAAGCCAAAATTATGAATATCTATTGCTGGATATGTCATATAGTAAGATATTAATGTATATAGAATTGTTATAAGTATTGCAATTCCTATTTTATTCTTATTTTTTCTCATATTAATCACCTGTTTCTATTATATCAAATAATAAATAAAAGAAAAAGAAGCTTTTTACTCCTTTTTTACATCATACAACTATCACCTGTTCCATATATATAGGTATGATTTTCTTCAATACCATCATCATAGTGAATTAAGTCCTCACTATATAATGAATTATTATGTTGTTGATAATACATGTAATTTGTGTTTGGTGTGCAAGTACCTGCTCCTTCAATAAAGTTTATATGATTAATATTGTATTTACTATGAAGCCACTCATTCCATGTCATGTTTTCTACAAACTCATATTCTTTTGGTTCATTATATGTACCATACATTTTTTTTTGAATATAAAACTTTTTAAAATTTATTTTTTCTATTTCTACATTAGAATCTATTTTTATTTCTACTTTACATATTGCATTTGTAATCATTGGTAGGAATAAAAACATGGCTATTATGGTAAGAGCAAGTGTTTTTTTCTTGTTTTTCTTACTTATGATAAATATACTTAGTGATAGTATTATCATTATAATTAATAAGGTTAATAAAATATTAGAAAATGTAGTAGGATTTTGTATATTGTTATTATTTGATAAATTTACTACTATTTCTTGATTATTATTATAGATTCCATTTTGAAAATCAGATTCGTCTACTTCTTTATTATAACTAACTCTTAATTGAATTTCTTTTTCTTCTTGTGGTTCTATTGTTTTATCTTTTGATAGAATACTATATTCTATATATTCTGATGTCTTTGCAAAAGAGTTTTCATCTATTTCAAATGGTGTTTTCTCTTCATTTTTTACTAATATATTATAAGTAATGGAATCTCCTACTTTATCCATTTCAATATTTAAATGGATTTTTTTATCTTTAATTGTGGCTGGGGATTTTTCTATTGCAAATCCATTACTTGATATAGCATTAATAGATTGAATGGAAATATTATCAGAATTACATGTTTCAGCGCTTATGCATAATGGTAATAATAATAAAATGATTAGTAATAATTTCTTTTTCATAATTCTACTTGGTCATCCTTTTTTTCTTTTTTCTTGGTATATATTTTAAATATAATACATACACTTGCGATTAGTATTAAGAAGAAGATAAAGATTGATGATACTGTTAATGGGTTAATTGTAGTTGCCCATCTTGCTTCTATTGTTACATTTTCGTATGGCATAGTAAATTTATTCGTACTAATACTTACTGTTCCATCTTTATTTGTTGTTAGGTCTTCTTCATTAAATTGTACTTTTTCTTGACTGTCCGTTGTAACAGTTAAACCTGCTAGTTTTAAACCTTTTTTAGCACTTACTTTAAAAGATATTACTTCTCCTCCAGCCGCTCTATCAATTACTTCAATGGTTCCATTCCCATCTGTTTTTGTACGAATATTATATTTAATATTATCTTTTGCAATTGTTACAGTTGGACGTAGTCCGGCACGTGGTATTCCTCCACAATTTGTACTAGACATACATATATCTCCAGATGAGGAAACAAAATATGCAAAATCACTACCTTCATTAGAAGAACTGGTATAATTTCCTGCTAATGTTTTCAACCAATAACTAGTATTCCATATCCATTTGTAATCATCCGATACAAATTGTTTTAAATCCCCTATATTACTGTATGATGTTCCATCTTCTTCTGTAGGAGAAATCTCATTAGATAACCATTGACTTAATGGAAGATGTTTTTTACTGATTGAATAAATTAAATTATCAAGATTGCTTATATTTAACATATCTACACTAGATACATCATATCCCATATCATTTAATTGATCTTTATAATCATATAAATATCCAACAATATAGGAATCATCTATAAATTCAATATTTGTATATCCATCCAAAAAATTATCATAACTTTTTACTAAATTGCTTCTATTTTGATACCCAGTTGGGAAAAGATTAAAAGTAGCATATATTGGATAATTAGCATTTCCTTTTTCTCCGGTTACTCCTCTTGCCAATTCATTTTGAAGTGCATATTCTCCTCTTAAATAATTATTAATAACCGTATAAGGATAAATTTTTATAGAATCATTTCTATATGTTTTTCCTTCTTCCACATACTCTTCTCCTGGCACAAACATATAATATGCACTTTTACCTTCACGTAAGGCAAAACTTTCTATACCATCTAATGAATCCAATTCATATTTTTCCATAATTTTGTTCATAAATTCATCATAATCTACTTGGTTACCATCAAAATAGTAAGTAAAATTTGAATAACTGGAACAATTTCCGTTTGAGCATTCTATCTTTTCATAGTATTTGCTAGGATCCAGTACAATTTTGTCGTAATTTGCTCCAACATATAAGTTATATTTGGAAAGCATTTTTACTTCATTTTCATTACTATCTATGATGTAGAAGTGTTCATTTCCGCATGATATTTCACTACCTATGGTATTTAAATTACCAGATTCTACTTTACAATATTCTTTTGCATTTACAATTAGGGGGATAAATAAAATTAAAATTAACAATATTTTTTTCTTCATATACTACTCTACTTTCTTATTCATTTTATCATATTAAAAAAATTTATTTCAATATGATATATAAAAAAAATAGATTTTTTACATCTATTTTTTTTCTAATTTATAAATAAAAATTGTTTCATCTACATTGTTACTTGAAAATCCTTTATAGTTTTTACTTAGATTTCCTAACTGTTTTATTCTGTAGGTATAGTTTGTTGCGAGATGAGAATATTCTGTCAATTTTTTAATTCCTTCTCTATTTATTTTTGAAATTCCTTCTTCTAATTCTGTACTACCACTTGTTAATTGTTTTCCTCCATCAACTAATTGATTGGATCCTTCATATAATTTACTTAGTCCATCTGTAAGATTCGTTGATCCTTCTTGTAATTGTCCAATTCCTCCAACTAATGTATTTATTTTTTGCTTAAAAGCATCAATATATTCTTGTTTTATTTCTGTAGAATCATCAAGCCCTAATACACTTTTTAAAACAATTTCTATTGTTGCGTTGGCACCACTTAATTTCGCCTGAGCATATGGAAGTGTTGCTAAATTGTTTTGAGCATCAACTATTCCTTCGTTATAGGCTTTTATTCCTTCTTCTAATTGAGTCTTTATTTGTTCTAATTGTGCCAATTGATTTTCTTGTTCTTCCGTTATTAAGTTAGCCTCTTTTAATTGATTTAGTTGAATAATTTGAGATTTTACTGTTAAAAGTTGATTTTCTAATTCTTCTTTTTTATTTTGTGCTTCTTCAATTCCTGCTTTTAATTTTTCTTCTGTTTCTCCTTTTGTAATTTCATTTAATAGTCTTTGATTGTCTTGATAAGTACTATATAGTTTATCTACTAATATATTTAGAGAAGAAATAGAAGTTGTGTTATCATTAATTTGTGTTAGTCCTTCTTTTATGGCATCTGATCCATCTAATGCTTGTTCAAGTCCTTTGTTTAACTCTTCTAATCCATTATATAACTTTCTTGTTCCATCATTTAATTGTTTAGAACCATTTTCTAATGCATTCATTCCATTTTGTAGAGTATTCATTGAATTATTTAGTGTATATACTTTATCTAATTTATTTAAATCTGCATTTTCAATTAGTTTTGGTGTTGCCATGATATACACTTCACCTAATTCAAATTTTTCTGTTTCATATGAAATGGTAATTTTATCAAAGTTTTTTAATTCCTCTATTTTTGTACTTTCATATAATCCTGGAGATGATATCCCTGTTATTACATTCATTGTACCTGTATTTACTATTTTTCCATTATCAATTTGAATATTTGTATTACCTTTTGTTGGTAATGTCATTATTGTTGCGACTACAAAAGGGGTATATAGATTACTATCTTCTTGATAAGAGTTATTATGAAATAACAATTCGATTTTAATATTTCCTTTTTTATTTTTTATATCATTATATTTCTTTTCTTCTCCATTTAAATAATATTTTGTTTGTACTCCTATCGGTAAAGACGAAGAGATTTTACCTTGATATACAATCTCTTTTCCAGTAGATTTCCATGTTATTTTTTCATTTTCTTTTGAGAATTTTTCATCTCCATTTACGTTTTTAATATTTTCTAGATTGGTATAGTCTTCTATCTCTCCTTTTTCAATATCTTTTAATCTAACATTAATACTTGTTTTTTCTACTTCTCCATTTGATTTTAATGTTGTATAAACTGTTTCTTGTTTTGTCATTGCAAATGTTGAAATTGGATTGAATAAAGATAATAGTGTTATTGGAATTATTAATTTTTTTGATAAATAATTCATTTTATTTCCCTTCTTTCATTTTTTTTGTTGTTTTCAGTATGAATTTATCTCCTAATATTAATAAGGATGGTAAAATCAAAATAACAACTAGCATACTAATAATTGATCCTCTTGCAAGGAGTGTACATATAGAACCTATCATATCAATTTTTGTAAATAAGGCTACTCCTATCGTTGCAGCAAAGAAACAAAGTGCTGATGATATGATAGATGGAACTGTAACTTTCAATGTGTTTTCCATTGCTTTCTTTTTATCTTGCTTCTTGTTGTTTCTCTCTTCTAAATATTTTGTAGACATTAGTATTGCGTAGTCTATTGTTGCTCCTAACTGTATCGTTCCTACTATAATAGAGGCAACAAATGGAAGCGTTGTGTTCGTATAGTATGCACATGCCATGTTCATAAAGATAGCAAATTCGATTGCTAAGATCAAAATGATTGGTAATCCAATTGATTGTAATACTACTACCATTATGATAAATATAACAATTATTGATGTATAGTTTACCATTTTAAAATCATGATCTGCTATCGTTACCAAATCTTTCATTAATGGCCCTTCTCCTGCAAGTATTGCATTTTTATCATATTTTTTAATAATCTTATCAATTATATTTACTTGATTGTTTAATTCATTTGATGCAATTTCATATGTTGAATTTATTATTATTAATTGATACTTATCATTTTCTATTAAATCTTTTAAATCTTCTGGCAATAAATCTTCCATATCTCTTGATGCTATCGTTGAAGGTGATAACACTAGACTTATTCCTTTTACATCATTTATTTCATCTACCATTTTGTCTATTTCATTCTTTTTAATATTTTTATTCATTATTACAATTTCTGGTGAAATGATATTAAATTTTTCTGCTAGAGATGAATTTGCTACATGAAATGGTAAAGTTTTTGGTAAAGAATCATCTAGTTTATAATATATTTCATAATTCTTATTTCCTATATATGCTGGAATCATTAATAAAATAAATATGATGAACATTCCAATATAATGTTTAATGGAGAATTTTTGGATTTTTTCAAATTTTGGAAATAGATTTTTATGTTTTGTTTTTACAATCCATTTATCAAAACACAATACAAGTGATGGAAAAATTGTTAATACTGTGATTAGTCCAAATAATACTCCTTTTGCCATTACTAATCCTATATCTGTTCCTAGTGTTAAGTCCATTGTACATAATGCTAAAAAGCCTGCAAATGTTGTTAAGGATGATCCTATTACTGATTTAAAAGTTTCTTGAATTGCAGTTGACATTGCTTTTTTATTGTTTTTTTCTTTTTCTTTTGCTTGTTCATATTTATGATATAAGAATATTGAAAAATCTGTTGTCACTCCTAATTGCAACACAGCACTTATTGCTTTTGTAATGTAGCTGATTTGTCCAAAGAAAATATTAGTTCCCATATTATAAATTATAGCAAGTCCGATATTTCCTAGTAAAAAGACTGGCATAATATAACTGTTTGTTGCAAATAATAAAACAATTATACATAGAATTACAGATATTATTACGTATATAGCAATTTCTTTGTCAGATGTTATCTTTGTATCTAATAACATTGATGTCATACTACTTACTTGACTCGCATCTTCTACTGTCTCTCTTAATTCTGTTACGGCATCTATTGTTATATCTTCTGATGTTGCGCCATCAAAGGTAACCATAATAATACTTGTATCATCATGATATAATTTTTCTAAAACTTTTTCTGGTAACATTTCTTTAGGAATGCTAGTTCCTATTCCATCTATAATACTAAATACTTTGTTTACTCCGTTGATTTTTTTTATCTTTTCTTCTAGTTTTAATACTTGTTTTGCATCTTTCATATCTGTCATTACGAAAGCATAAGATCCTAAACCAAAATCATCTGTTAATATTTTTTCTCCTTTTATTGTTTCAATATCTTCTGGTAAATATACTAAAATATCATAGTTAATCTTTGTGTTACAGTATCCTATTATTGCTGGTATAAGACATAATAGACCAATCCATAATATTAAATTACTATGATTTGCAATCCAATCTGCTATTTTTTTCATATTTTTCCCTCCTCATTTTAATAATTCTATGCTTTCTAAAAAAATAGTTAAGTGTTTTTTTCTTCTTTTTGTTGTTTAGGCTACATTTTTCTTTATTTTGTTTATGTTTTTTCCAATTTTTGTTGGTTATCTTTACATTTATCGTTTATTTTACTATAATGGTTTTGGTGGTAATTATGAAAAAAAAAGAAGATTTACGTATAACTAAAACAAAAGCAAGCCTTTATAGAGGATTAATGGAGTTGATGAGAGAACATCCTTTTGAAGAGATTAAAGTATCTGAAATTTGTTCTATTTCTTTAATCAATCGTTCAACTTTTTATGATCATTTTAATGATAAGTATGAGCTTTTAGAGGCATTAATCAATGATATGAAAAAGGATTTGATTGAATCTTTAATTATTGATAAAACAATCACTACAATTAAAGATTATTTTTTAGAGGCTATGGTCTTAATTCTTAATCATATTGAGAAGAATAAAGATATTTATTCTTCTATTGTTAAAATTAATAGCAATTCTATTGCAAGAGATATGATAAATGACGTATTACTTAATTCTGTTATTTCTGAATTTAATGATCACGTCATTAATCATTCTAATATTCCAACCCGTTCTTTAATTTTATTTTATGCCAGCGGGGTTGCTAATATTATTAATGATTCTTTACTAGAACCTAATACTTTTGATAAGAGTAAGATTTATTCTATTTTAGATAGTTTAATTCCTAATTTAGATTTTATCGAATATAAAAAATAAAACACTTTTACAGTGTTTTATTTTTCTATTACAAGTGAATTTATAATCTCATTTATTTTATCATCTGTATAATAATCTAATTTATAAAAAGCAAGATAATAAAGTTCATCATTTTCTATAATAAATGCTCGTTTTATATTTTTTTCTTCAATCATATATCCTATTCTATCTCCATCTAGATAAGTAATATTATCTAGATTAGGAAGTGCTATTTCTATTAAATTAAAAAAATAGTTTTCTTGTATTTTTGTTATAGGAGTTAAAAAATTACATTTAATTTTTTTTCTCTCTCTTACATGTCTTACTAAATCTACATCATTTGTTATATTATATTTTTTAAAATAATATTTTCTGAAAAAATCAGAAGTATATAATGGAAAACGATTTAATTCATAATAATATCCATCTTCACTCGTATCTTCTATTTTTACCATTTGTGAGTCATACTTTCCCACTTCAAATGAAGCGATTACTTTATTATCTTCTCCAAATAAGGCATATGCTGTTTCATTTTCTCTTTGTTCTGTTTGTTCAAAACCATCAAATACGTTTTTTACTTTTACTTTATATTTATCAGATTCTACTACAAAATAGTCTTCTTCTTTTATTTTACTTTGATGAATATTCATTACTTTCCCAATATTATATTGTTTTTCATATACTTTTTTATCCATATATAAATCTTGTGTTAATACAATAAATGTTTTAAAAATTGCATATAATCCAACATATAATATAATCAATAATATAGTAAACGTGGTTTTTGACATTTTTTCTATCATTATGAATTCCCCCCTTTATATAAAGAACATGATGGAAAATAGTGCTATTGCAAATAAATAGATTGAAAATTTCCATAAATTCTTTCTTTCTACTGTTTTTGTTAACCAGTTATATGATAAATAAGTAAATACTCCTGCTGCAATCATTCCTAAGATATAATGAAAGATAAGTCCTGTTTCTTTTAACATTGGACTAAACTCGCTAATACCAAGAATCATCGTTGCAATACTTACAGGTAAATATAACATAAAGGAATATTTTAGAGACGTTTTATTGTCAAATCCTCTAAGAATACATCCTACTAGTGTCATACCACTTCTAGATATTCCAGGTAATAAAGCAACTACTTGAAATAGACCTATTAGAAAAGCATCTTTTACAGTTATATCTTTATCTTCTTTTTCCCCTTGACAATGAATTGTTAAAAGTAAAAATAAAGCAGTTATAATAAAACCAATTCCAACAATAAAAATGTTTTTAGATAAAATTTGTTCCATTGGGTCTTTTATAATTAAACCTAAAACTCCTACTGGTAATGTTCCTACTAATACCATCATAACATAATGAAAAGCATCTTTTCCTTCTTTTCCCTTAGATATGATATACTGATAAATTCCTTTTATATATTTTTTTAATTCTTTTCTTAATATAATGACAATTGCTATAAATGATGCAAAATTTAGGAATATTTCTAAGTTTAAATCTTGAAATATTCTGGTATTAAAAATTGCCTTAAATATGTATATATGACCACTGCTTGATATTGGTAATGGCTCTGTTATTCCTTGTAGTATCCCTAAAATAATGTATTTTATAATTTCCATTTTTTCACTCCTATTATGAATTCATTATATCATATTTTTAATTAATGAAATATTAAAAATAATCCAAACAGTATATTAAACACTAATTCTAGTGATAATAAATATTTATTATTAAATTTTTTTCCTAATATACTACTTATACCATATATTATTATAGATGTTATTACTAATATTAGTAACATTCTATTAAAATGATTTATTCCTAATCCTATTAATAATATGAATTTAGATATTGATATGGTTTGTTTTATTAGATTTTGTTTTTCTATCGAATCCAGTATGATTTCTAATATTGTTATTCCAATTACTCCTCCCAATAATATCCATTGTAGTTTCATTTTATAGTGAAGAATTAAATAAATTAGAATCATCATGATAAAACTATCTATGAATGTATTAGAGATTCTATATAATACTCTTTTACTTTCTGATTCTTCTTTAAAATAATATATTGCTTTTAAAATAAAGTAAGTTAATAATAATGAATAAGATATACTAATAAAGATGATACCTAGAGTATTATTTTTGATTGTTTGTGTAATGATACTAAGTGTTAAAAAGATGGGAAGAATTGATGCATTAATAATCGATATTATCATATTATAGATACTTTTCATAAAAAATATCACCTCATATTCATTGTATCAAAAGTTAATTCTATTTTAAATAAAAATACAAACACTTTGTTTGTATTTTTGTGATAATAATTATTTAATAATGGATTTTAATATACTACCAATAATTGTTTTTTCTCTCATTAGTGAATCTAGTTTTTGATCGGCTGTAATACAATGAAGTGCTGTACTTAATATATCATTGGTATCTCCTGGGAATAAGTCATATTTACTTCTTGGATAGGTATAATCATAGAAGAATATTGGTATTTGCATTTCATAGTCAAGAGTTACTTTTTCTCCATTATAATCTGCTAAAGGTAATTGTTTTTTTAATCCAAATAAAGATGTAATAATTAATGTGTGATTATTTGTGCATACATCTGCAATATTTTTTATAATCATATCTAGTTTTGTTAATTCTTCTTTTAAATGATTTATAGTAGATGAGGTGTCCATATAATAATCAAATACAAAGAAATCATATGGTGTTTCATTAATTAATCTTTCTATATAATCTTCTTTATAAAAATCATCTGTTTTTTGCATAAAACAAATAATTGGATTATTAATAGAATTTAGCCCATTTGCATAAAAGTTTACTAAGTTAATATATTTATCATCTGTTATAATTAAGGCTCTTTTTTGATTTCTTATCAATATATTTGCTAGACTATTTTCATATTCTATATTATCAATAAAAGATGGAATTGTATAATTACTATAAAGTTTAATTAAAGCAAAAACTGGCATATATACTGGTTCTTTAAAGACAGATTGAGCATTTTGATAAATTGCTTTTATTAAATTATCATAATTATTTCTTCTTGTATTAAAGAATAAAATCGTATCATGATTTGCTATAAAACAACTATTTGTTGCACAAAAACCTTGTACATTACATGGTAATACATTGGATTGTTCTAGAATTTGTAATTTTTTTTCTGTTTCTGTCCATCTTTCACAGGAACAGAAAAAGAACATTTTCTTGGTATAATCTAATTCTTGTTTTGTAATTTCTTCTGATAAAGATTCTTTTCCAATCACAAAGCCTACTGTTATTCTTTGATTGATATGAAATTTTATATAATTAATAATCGATATTAGTTTACTATAATCTTTTGTTGTAATTTGAGATAAAATCAAGTGTAAATATATTTTTTTATTAGGGTCGAGATTCATTCGATTAACTAAATTGTTTACTTGTTCTACGATCTTATCATTGGTTGGCTCTAGAAAAATATGTAGTTTTGTATTAGGATCAGATGATGAGTTTTTCAAATTTTGATATACAGGGTTTGCATCCATTTTTTCATTTATAACATAATCTTTTATATAGTTTACTTCTGATTTATAAGTATCTCCTAAAAAGAATCTTTGATAGGCTCCTCTATACTCTACTGATGATGTTATAGCCGTAGTAAAATATGAAGTTTCTTTTATTTTTGATAAATTTGGCATTGCTTGATCAATATCAATGCTATAACTTCCAGGTCTTTCAATCCCTAGTCCGTTGATTAAGAATATCACACTTTTTCTCATGCCAATCACCCTATTTTTATTATATCATTCTTTTGTTTTTTCTTTTCAAAAAAAACGTAAAAAATTTCTTTTTACGTTAATCATCTAATCTTGGGGTTAATATTTCATAACCATCTTCTGTTACTAATATGGTATGTTCATAATGTGCTGCGGGACTATGATCTAGTGTTTTTACTGTCCACTCATCATCTAATACATAAACATCTCTGTGTCCAAATGTTAACATCGGTTCAATACAGATGACCATTCCTGGTTTTAATCTTGGACCTGTATTTGCAATTCCATAATTAGGTACTTCAGGATCTTCATGCATGTCTTTTCCAATTCCATGACCGCATAGTTCTCTAACAACTCCTAAATGATGACTTTCTGCATATTTTTGTACAGATGCAGAAATATCTCCAATTCTTGCACCCGGTTTTACTTCTTTAATTCCTTCATATAATGCCTTTTCTGTATGCTCCATCAAATACTTTTTATCATCATCAATTTCTCCTACAGCATATGTCCAAGCAGCATCTCCTTGATATCCTTTGTATCCAATTACAACATCTATGGTTATGATATCTCCATTTTTTAGTTTATAATTATCTGGTATTCCATGAACTACTGTATCATTTACACTTGTACATAAAGTTGCTGGAAATCCTTCAAATCCTTTGCAGGTTGGAATTGCATCATTATCTCTTATAAATTTTTCACATAAACGATCTAATTCTGCTGTTGTAATTCCCGCTTTTATATATGGCTTAATAAATTGATGCATTTTAGATACAAGCATCCCTGCATGTCTCATCAATTCTATTTCTCTATCACTTTTTATTGTAATCATATGTTTCCTCCAAACATCATGATTATACCTCTTTTTTGCAAATCCTTCCACTATTTTCTTTTTATCATGAAAAAAAGTAAAGAAAACTTTACTTTTACATTTCATCATCAAACATATTATACATTTTTCTACTGGCTTCTTTTCCCATTTCTTTCATGGATTTTATCTTTTCTGGATGTTTCTTTAAATACATATATCCCATAATACCCATTCCACTCATGATAGCCATCATTTTCATTGTCATCATTTTCATATTTTTCACCTCTACTTTTATTATGAGGTGTTTTCTTTAAATTATACCATTTATTAAATAATCTTTTATTGTTGTTCTTCTAATATCACTATTTGTATTTTTAGATGCTAGTTTTAATGCTTCTAAGTCTCCTATAATATATAGTTTTTTCTTGGCTCTCGTTACTGCTGTATAAATCAGTTTTTGGTATAGCATTTTTCTGTAACTCATTGTAATTGGCAATATTACAATGTCAAATTCAGAACCTTGAGCCTTATGAATACTTATTGCATAGGCTTGACGAAAGTTATTATAGTTTGTTGGAGTGTATTTTACTATATTCGAATCAAAATCAATATATATTTCTTTTTTTGATGATACTTCCATTCGATCAATTAATCCAATATCTCCATTATATACATTTTCATCTGGCATATTCGTTAATTGAATTACTTTATCATTTTCTCTTAATAGAAAATCTCCTTGTCTTTGTTCTTTTTTTTCTTTTGACTTAGGATTATAAATGTCTTGGACTCTTCTATTAATTTCGTCTATTCCATTGATTCCTTTATACATTGGTGCTAAAATCTGTATTTTCTTATAAGATAGATCTTTATAAGTATTTGATATTTCACAGATATTGTCCATGATGTCTTCATCTTTGCACTTTATTAAAGTTAGATCTTCTTCTTGATTAAAAATATCTTCTAAAATATTTTCTTTTCTAATGTCATACGCTAATGAAATAATATTAGAATCTTTTCCTTGACGATATAATTCTTTTAATTCAACAACTTCTAGTTTTTCACTTGCAATTAAGTCATGTAGTACTTGACCAGGTCCTACACTTGGAAGTTGATGATCATCACCTACTAATATCATCTTACAATTACTTGATAATCCTTTTATTAAATTAGCCATTAAATAGGTATCCACCATACTAGATTCATCTATAATTACAAATTCTACTTTCGATTTATTATATTCATTTACTTGAAATTTATTGGTATCTTTTGACCATTTTAAAAAGCGATGAATCGTACTTGCATTTAATAGTGTTGTCTCACTCATTCGTTTTGCAGCCCTTCCTGTTGGAGCAAGAAGTGCAATTTTTTCATTTAATTTTTCATAAGATAATTTATTCATTAAACGATATAATTCACAAATTCCTTTCATAATGGTTGTTTTACCGGTTCCAGGGCCTCCTGTTATAATTAAAAAATTTCTTGTAAAACTTTTTGTAATGGCAAGTCTTTGTTGTTCATTATATTCTATTTCAAAATACTGTTCTAACTCTTTTATAGCATCTTCTACCTTTTTATTTTTTTCTTCTTTTTTACTATTTAATAATCTTACTCTTTTCACAATCGTTGTTTCTGCTTCATACATTTCTTTTAAATAATAACGATCTTCTTTTTTTATGATTTTAATATCTTTTTCTAATTCTTCTAAACAATTTTTATATACAGATTCTTCTATAGGAGTATTAACTACTTTTATGGTGTATTTTGCAAGCTCTTCATAGTAATAATAACTATGTCCTATCGTATTACTTATTTCTTGCATTACATATAAAATTGTTGCTTTAATTCTTTTTGGGTCGTCTTTTTTTATTCCGCCTTTTAAAGCAATGGTATCTATTTTTTTAAATGTCATATCTTCAATATCTTGTATGATTTGATAAATGTCTTCTTCAATGATAGATTTTGTCTTTTTCTTATAATAGTTATAGATAATCATAGAGTCTTTTGTTGAAAAGCCAATATCTCCAAGATATAATATTGTTTCATAACTAGATTCGTATTCTTTTAAAGTTTCATGAAGGGTTTCAATGTTTTTTTTAGTAATTCCAGGAATTAAAATTAAATTATCAGGAGTCTCTAAGATAATTTTTAAGGTATCTTTTCCTAGTACCTCAACAATACTTTCTGCTTTTTTCTCACCAATTCCTTTAAAGAGCCCACTTGTTAAAAATTCAATGATAGAGTCTTTTTCTTCTGGTTTGCATCTTTCATAACTCTCTACTTGAAATTGTTCTCCATATTTCATATGTGTTACCATTTTCCCATAGAATTTATAGGTATCAATATCATTTAACTCATGAAAATAGCCAGTAAACGTTAACGTTCTTCCGATATAATCTGCTAGTTGCTCTTGATTCGTATCCTCTACTTTTATAAGTCCTATATAATAACCAGAATTACTTTGGTAGATACTTCTTTGATATTTTCCTTTGATATA
>CAMOQR010000012.1 GCA_946623125.1 uncultured Caryophanales bacterium
TGCTACTATCATATTGGTTTTGCTTATGAGATTGCATGTATTTTAAATCGTAAGGTTACTTTACCTGAACGTGGGTTTAAAACTATTTCTGATTCCATTAAGGATCACTTTAAATTAGATGTTAAAACGTCTAAATGTAATTATTATATGGCAAGAGAAGTTCGTAATGTAAGAATTGGAGAAAGTCCTGAATTTATTAAGAGACGTTTAATTGCTGCAGGAATGAGACCTATTAATAATGTTGTTGATATTTCTAATTATGTTATGTTGGAATTTGGTCAACCTCTTCATTTCTTTGATATGGACAAGTTGGGTAATAAAATTGTTGTTCGTGATGCCAAAGAAGGAGAAGAAATTACTACTTTGGATGGTAAGGTTCGTACGCTTCTTTCATCTGATATTGTCATAACTGATGGAAAGAAGCCTGTATGTATTGCTGGTATTATGGGTGGAGAAAACACAGAAGTAGATGAAAATACGAAAAATATTTTAATTGAGTCTGCTATTTTTGATCCAATTTCTATTCGTTATACTTCTCGAAGATTGGAGTTACCAAGTGAGGCATCTATTCGTTATGGAAAGGGTCTTTCTTATGAATATACGGCTATGGCAAGTGAAAGAGCATGTCACTTGTTAGAAAAATATGCTGGTGCAGAAGTATTATCTGATTATGTTTTAGTGGATTCTATAAAGCATGAGCCTAAAAAACTTACTTTTGAGGCGGGAGATGTTGACAAAATACTTGGAATTGAGATATCTGAAGAGGATATGAAAAAAGAATTAGAGCGTTTGGATTTTCCATATACTGTAAAAAAAGGAAAATTTGAAGTTATTATTCCTAGTAGAAGACTTGATATTGATGCTAATGTAAATGATATTGCTGAAGAAATTGGTAGACTTTATGGGTATAATAATTTAGTATCTTCTCTTCCTAGAATTCCTGTTCGTAGAGGAGAATATATCGGAGATGTCAAATATCGTAAGTTAGTTTCTCATAGACTTCGTAGTTTGGGTTTAAATGAGGTTAAAACTTATACTTTAGTTAGTCCAGAAATGTCTCAATCATTTGTTTATGAAGATAAAAAACCAGTTATCTTACCAAATCCTATGAGTATGGATAAGAGTGTTGTTCGTACGACTTTAATTCCTTCTTTAATGAATGTTTATGATTATAATGTTTCTAGAGGAGTTAAAGATATTTCTATTTATGAAATTGCTAAAACATATGATAGTAATTATGATGAAGTAAGTAAAGTTGCTGGATTAATGAGTGGCTCTTATCTTACGAATAGTTGGAATGGAAATGTTCAAATTGATTTTTATCTTGTAAAGGGTATTTTAGAGAATCTTCTTGATTATATGGGATATCATGATCGTTATTCCTTTACTCGTAGTAATTGTTCTGATCTTCATCCAGGAGTACAAGCATCTATTGTGATAGATGGAAAAGCAATTGGTATTTTGGGAAAAGTTCATCCAAATCTTACTAAGAAAGATATTTATGTATTTGAATTAAATTTAGATTCTTTATACGGTAAAACAGGTAAGTTAAAGTATAAAGAGGCTTATAAGTATCCAAGTATTATGAAAGATATGGCATTTATTATTGATAAAGATATTGATGTTCGTGATGTTATGAAGACGATTAAGAAATCTGCAAATAAAACATTACAGGATATTGATGTATTTGATGTTTATGAAGGAGAAAATGTTCCTGAAGGCAAAAAAAGTGTTGCTTTCTCCTTATTATTTAATGCATTAGATCGTACTTTAACAGATACTGAGGTTATGGATGTATTTAATAAGATTATTGATAAAGTTTTAGCTGTTCATGATGCTGTTTTAAGAGATAAGTAAAAAGAGTTAGTTTTCTAATTCTTTTTTTTTACCCATCTTGTCGAAATCTTATTTTTGTGGTATTTTTATAATAGTAAAGGAGTCTAATATGATAAAGAAAAGAAGAAGTAGTGGGGAAATTGAGGCTGCTAGAAATTCATCTCGTGTTATGATTATTATCATTATTATCTTAATCATTTTAATGCTTGGATGTATTGTGTATGTTGGTTATTTGTATCAGATCGGAAAGATTTTTCAAAATGAAAATGGTGATCTTATGATTCAAAAGGATCCTGTTATAAAAAAGAAAAAAGATAATACTGTTTCTTTAGATGTTGATAATACCAATATTGTTTCATTATTTAATATTGTAAAAGTTAGTAACTCTTCTTGTGAAGATGGAAGTTATTCTAATCAAAAGAAAATTTTGGTAGAAGATCTTTCTTCTAAGTGTTTATTTGATATTGCTAAAAATAAATATATTGAAAGTATTCAGTATGATTCTATTCGTAATATTACATATATTCCTGAGGCTAAAGTAAGAGATGCTTATAATTCTTTATATGGAAATGGAAAGTATCAAACGCAAGAAGTTATTCCTTATGTTTCTATGCATGATTTAATGTATCAAGCATCTCAAAAAAATTATTTTATTGAAGGTCGTTTTGAAGAGAGTGATGGATCTTTTCAAGCATTTGAAAAAATTCTATCTGCTTCTCGTGTTGAGAATGATTTATATATTACTTCTGCTGTTTTATATTATGAAAAGGTACAAAATGTATTATGTAGAGATTTAAGATGTGAAAGTGTTATTGAACAAGTTGAAGATGGAGATGAATATTTTGATCATTACTTTTATTTGTATCTAGAACATAATAAAGATTTACTATATCAATATACTTATCATTTTCAATTAGATGAATCTGGATTTTATCATTATATCGGTTATGAAAGGACTAAAGAATAGTCTTTTCTTTTGTTTTGTGGTAAAATGTTAGTGGTGGTTGTATGCATCTTTCGTATCAAAATAAAGATTATGACATTATAATTGAGAAAAAAAAGAGTAATCGGAATACTTATATTCGGGTAAAAAATGATTTAGCCATTCATGTTACGACTAATTATTTTACTCCTTTACGTAGTATTGAAAAATTGATAGAGACAAATTATGAAAGAATTTGTGATATGATTGATTTTCAAGAAAAAAAGGTTCGTAATAATATGGGGTTCTTATATTTAGGAAAGCAATATGTTGTTGTTTATTCTGATTATCCTGAGTTAGAGTTTTCAAATAATAAGGTATATGTTCCTCATGATTTTGATATTGATAAATGGTATAAAAAAGAGGCTAAAAAACTATTTTTAGAACGATTAAACTATAATTATGAAAAGTTTACTAGAAAGATTCCTTATCCTTCTTTACGGATACGTAAAATGACTACTAGATGGGGAGTTTGTAATATTCGTAGTCATGTTATTACTTTAAATTTAGAATTAATGAAGAGAGATATTTGTTATTTGGATTATGTTATTATTCATGAAATGAGTCATTTAATATATGGAGATCATTCTAAGGCTTTTTGGAAATTGGTAGGAGAGAATATGCCGGATTATAAAAAATATAGAGATGAAATGAAGGAGTTTTAATGATTATTACGAGTTTAGAAAATGAAAAAGTAAAAATGCTTGTTAAGTTACAACAAAAAAAGTACCGAGATCTTTCTAATACTTTTTTAGTAGAAGGAGAGCATTTAGTAGAAGAGTGTTATCGTGCAGGACTTGTTCTTGAAATATTTGTTTTAGAAGGTAAAAATTATTCTTATCCTGATTGTATTTTTGTTAGTTATGATGTTATGAAAAAGATAACTACTTTAGAGTCTCTTCCTCCAATTATTGCTTTATGTAAAAAAATGGAGGTTCTTTCTATTGTAGGAAATCGAGTTTTATTACTAGATGAGATACAAGATCCAGGAAATTTAGGAACTATTATTCGTAGTAGTTTGGCTTTTCAAGTTAGTTGTATTGTGTTATCTAAAAAATCTGTTGATTTATATAATCCTAAAGTTTTAAGAGCAACACAAGGAATGTTTTGTCATATTCCAATTCTTTCTATGGATACTTATGATGCAATTGCTTTTATGAAGAAGAACCGTATTCCTGTATACGGTACTAGTGTTGAGAATGGTGCTCAAGCATCTACGTTAACGGAAGAAGAAAAGAAGTCTTTCTGTTTAATTATGGGAAATGAAGGAAATGGATTATCAAATGATGTGTTATCTTTATGTGATAAAAGACTTTATATTCCAATGGATTCTAAGGTGGAAAGTTTGAATGTTGGTGTTGCTTGTAGTATTTTATTATATGAGCTTATGAGATAGGGGATTTTGTATGGAAAAGGTATATATTGGTAAAGTTGTAAATACTCATGGTATTAAAGGTGAAATTCGTATTCTTAGTAATTTTCCTTATAAAGATAAAGTTTTTCAAATTGGGAATTCTCTTATCATTGATGGAGAAACTTATAAAATAGAAAGTTACCGAGTACATAAGGGGTATGATATGGTTACTTTTCAATCTTTTTCTAATATTAATGATGTTTTATTCTTATTAAAAAAAGATGTTTATTTTTCAAAAGATGAATTACATCTCAATGATGATGAAATATTAGATGAGGATTTAATTACTTATACGGTTCTTACAAAAGATGGGAAAAAAGGGATTATTCAAGAGATATTTATGGCAAGTGAAAATAATAAAATATTAAGAGTTTATTTAGATAAAGAAGTATTGATTCCTTTTTCTTCTCCTATGATATGTCATATTGATAAAAACAAAAAAGAGATTTTAGTTGAATTGATAGAAGGTATGTGATGAGTATGAAGATTGATATATTGACTTTATTTCCTGAAATGTTTCAGGGAGTATTTGAAGAATCTATTATTAAACGAGCAATTGATGAAGGAAAGGTTCAAATATCTCTTATTAATTTTCGTGATTATACAGATGATCCTCATCATAAAGTAGATGATACTCCTTATGGTGGTGGTGCTGGAATGGTATTAATGTGCCAACCAATTTTTGATTGTATTGAGAGTATTCGTACACCAGAATCTGTTGTTGTTATGCTTACCCCAGATGGGGTTCCTTATCAACAAAGAATGGCATATTATTTATCAGAAAAAAAACATATTATTCTCTTATGTGGTCGTTATGAAGGCTTTGATGAGAGAATTCGTAGTATTTGTGATTATGAGATTAGTATCGGGGATTATGTTTTAACAGGTGGAGAAGTTCCTGCTATGGTGCTAGTTGATTCTATTACTCGTTTGTTACCTGGTGTTATTAATGAAAGAAGTCATATAGAAGATTCTTTTAATGAAAATTATTTATTGGATTATCCAACTTATACTAAACCTAGAGTTTTTCGTGGAATGGAAGTTCCTGAGATTTTAATTTCAGGTGATCATCAAAAAATTGATGAGTATCGTTATCAAGAAAGTTTAAAAAGGACTAAAGAACGTAGACCAGATTTATTGAAATAGTAAAGTGGGTGATGGGTATGTATTATCTTTATATTGGAAAAAAGAAGGGTAAAATGATAGATTCATTCTTTGAAAATGGATTCCTTATGGGTTCTTCTAAGAAAATTTATCATATTGAAGAGAGTAGAATTCATTCTATTCGGGTATTTCAAAAGAGTATCTCATCATCTCTTGCAACTTCTTTTGTATTAAAGAAATATCATAAATTAATTGCTCTTTTAACTAATTTATTACTGGATGATGATGATTCTGGTGATAGTTTACGAGAAGTTTTAAATCAAATTGAGAAGTTTCGTTTAGAAATAAAGATAAAATATCGTAATTTTTTAAAGCAAAAAGAACTTGAAATGATGGCAAAACAATTACAAGTTCTTAAAACAGAGGCTAAAAAGAGATTGTTAGAAATTGAAGATAGTTATCAATCTTATAGAGAAGGGAAAAGAAGTCGTTGATTTCTTTTCCTTTTTCTTAAAAATTATTTTGTTTCTATATAAAATGTGTTATACTTTATTTTAGGATAGGATATGAAGTTCTGATCCTGGTATGTAGTTATTTCAAGTAGAAGGTGGTGGATTACTACATGAGTGATACGAATAAAAAGGGTTCTTCTAAGTTTCAATTTGTTTCTGAAGGTAATGATGATGTAGAAAAAGAGATATCTTTAACTGCAGAAAAAAAAGAGAGTAGTGATGCAGAAAAGAAAAAACGTGAAGATGTAAATCTTCAGACTTTATTACATCAAAGTGGGGAAGAAACAGATACTCAAATCTTTAATACTAGAGAGATGGCCATTATTCGAGAAAACATGATTGATGAAAAAGATGAATTAAAAAAGAGTAGAAAGTTTTATTTTGGTTTTCGTCTTCGTGTTGGGTTATTTCTATGTATGATTATTCTTTTGTTTTCTATTGGTACAGTCTTTATTTATCAGGCTCTAAATTCTATGGATAAAAAGAAAGTTCAATATATAGAAAATGCTGATGTTCAATATCAAGTTTGTATGTTATCAAGTGATTCTTTTTCCGATAATTGTGGGTATTCTTCTTACCAGTATCCAACGGATACAGTATCACGTATTCGTATTGATTATGATTATAATAATGTTTTATTAGATACAATTGATATTGACTCATCTTTAAATTTGACTTATTATATAGAGATTGTAAATCGAATTGTTGATAAGTTTGATAGTAGTAAGATACTTTATGAAAATGAAGATTTGATTATTGATAAAACACCGATTGAATTTATTGGAACAAAGGCTAATGTGAATACTGATTTTTCCATTGATTTTAAAAAGTATAATGATTTCTTTTTAGATTATCAAAAGAAGTATTCAGAGGATGTTTTATCTCAGATAGAACTTCAAGTATTTGTGGATGATGGAGTTGATTCTCATTCTGTTGGAGTGATGAGGGTTCCATTAGGAGTGGATACTTTAAAAGTTGAAAAAGACTTTGTAAAAAATGATAGTCATGATATCGAAGTTATGGTAAAAGAATGGTCAAATCATAATACTTTATATGTTGTTATTGGATCTTGTCTTATCTTCTTATCATTAGTGATTATGGTTTATTTTACAAGATTTGTATTAACGGTTTTAGATCGTAGATCGAAATATGAGAAAAAGTTAATGGAAATTTTAAGAGAATATGATCGATTCATTGTTATTGCAAGAGATGGATATGAGACAGATATTGTAAAACAAGTTATTAAAGTTCCTAATTTTGATGAATTACTTGATGCTAGAGATATTTTAGATAAACCTATTATTTATTCTCGAGTTAATAATGTAAAAAGTGAATTTATTGTTGAGGATGATGAAAAGATTTATAAGTATGTTCTTAAAGAAGCAGATTTGGAAGGATAGTGATTATAATGAATTCTTCGAATTCAAGAAATTTTAGTTTTATTATAGTAATGATAGTGGTATTAAGTATTACTTTTGGATATTTGATTTTTTCATCTAGTTTTGATTCTTCATCCATTTATGCACAAATTAGAAACAATCATCTTGAAAGATGATTGTTTTCTTTATTATTTACTTTTTTGTTGATTTTTCTTATAAAATATGCTATTATTAATTCTGTCTAGTGGAATGATCCGCTGATTTTAGAATTATGATCATTTGTTACAAATATATTAGAGAGGAGATTTTATATGAATATTATAGACAAAATTAATGCTAAGCAAATTAAAAATGATGTTCCTGAATTCCGTGTTGGTGATACTGTTAAAGTTGATGTAAAAATCATCGAAGGAAATAGAGAACGTATCCAAACTTTTGAAGGTGTTGTTGTTGCACGTCGTGGTGGAAGTGTTTCTGAAACATTCACTGTTCGTAAAATGTCAAGTGGTGTTGGTGTTGAAAGAACTTTCCCAATTCATTCTCCAAAAGTTGCCGGTATTACTGTTGTACGTAAGGGTAAGGTTAGAAGAGCAAAACTTACATTCCTTAAAGGTATGGTTGGCGGATATCGTATTAAAGAAAGAGGACAAAAATAAGGCCAACGCCTTATTTTTTTTAGAGGTTGGTGTTTATGAATAATACTGGTGAATCTAAAGGTTTACAAATTTTAAAAAGTCTTGTTCCATATTTTGTTATTATTTTAATCATTATTCTTTTTAAAAGTTTTATTATTACTCCAGTTAAAGTAGTTGGTAATAGTATGATTCCTACTTTAGATGATGGAAATATTATGTTATTAGATATTATTTCTTTTAAATTAAAAGGTGCAGATCGATTTGATATTGTGGTTATTAACCAAGGAAAAGAATTAATTATTAAAAGAGTAATTGGGTTACCCGGGGATTCTATTGAATATAAGGATAGTCAGTTATATGTAAATGGAAAAGAAGTAGAAGATCCATTTGTGACAAGTTATGGATTTACACAGGACTTATCTGTTAAGGTTCCAAAAGATCATTATTATGTATTAGGAGATAATCGTCATAATTCAAATGATAGTCGTACTTATGGACCTTTTCATAAAAGTCAAATAATTGGTAAAACAGATTTAGTTTTATATCCATTTAATGAATTTGGATTAAGAAAATAAGGATATATATTTATATATCCTTTTTTTTTGATAGGAGTTTTATGTTTGATTTAGTTGGATTAAAAAAATTATTTTTAAATCTCATCATTTGATTGGTTCTGGTATGGTTTCATATCTTGTTGAAAGATATCCTTTCTTTCAACAATTTTGTGATATTTTATCTTCTTCTTATGATGATGATTCTTTGGATTATATTTTTCGTCAATACTCTTTGTTTGATGAAGATGATAGTTTTTATTCTTTATAGATTATTTCATATTTTTTTGCCTTTTTCATAAGTATTAATGGTATAATAAGTTAGTAATGATTTGTGGGGTGTATTTATGCTTGAAGTTAAAAATATTAGTAAAACATATATTACAGGTGATTTAAAGCAAGTTGCCTTAAATCATGTTAGTTTATGTTTTCGGGATAATGAGTTTGTATCTATTTTAGGCCCTAGTGGATCTGGTAAAACTACTTTACTTAATATAATTGGTGGTCTTGATCAATATGATTCAGGAGATTTAATTATCAATGGTGTTTCTACTAAGAAATATAAAAGTCGTGATTGGGATAGTTATCGTAATCATACTGTTGGTTTTGTATTTCAAAGTTATAATTTAATTCCTCATCAAACAATTCTTTCTAATGTTGAACTTGCTTTAACAATTAGTGGAGTTTCTAAAAAAGAAAGAAGAAAGAGAGCATTAAAGGCTCTTGATGAGGTTGGGTTAAAAAATCAGGCTCATAAGAAACCGAATCAAATGAGTGGTGGACAAATGCAGAGAGTTGCGGTTGCTCGTGCAATTGTTAATAATCCAAGTATTTTATTGGCTGATGAACCAACTGGAGCACTTGATTCTGAAACAAGTATTCAAGTTATGAATTTACTTCAAAAGATTGCAAAAGATCGTTTGGTTGTTATGGTTACGCATAATCCTGAATTAGCAAATGTTTATTCAAATCGTATTGTACAATTAAAAGATGGAAAGATTGTAGATGATTCTAATCCATTAAAAAAGGAAAAAGATAGTACTATTACTTCTTATAAATATTTAGGAAAGTCTTCTATGGCTCTTCCTACAGCATTTGGTTTAAGTCTTAATAATTTACTTACTAAAAAAGGAAGAACTATTTTAACATCATTTGCTGGTAGTATTGGTATTATTGGAATTGCTTTAATTCTTTCTTTATCCAATGGTTTTCAAAATTATATTGATCAGATTCAAGAAGATATGTTAACTTCTTATCCTTTAACAATAGAAAAAGAAACTGCTGATACAACAAGTATTTTATTATCGGCTGTTTCTAATGAAGAAAATAATAATAAAGATGGTGTAGATGTTTCTGAAACTAAAAATATTGAAAAGATGTTTTCTTCTGTTGGAAAAAATGATATGAAGTCTTTTAAAAGATATATTGAAGATCGTACATCAAAAGTAAGTCAAATGACAACTTATGTTTCTTATCAATATGAGGTTATTCCTAATATTTATACTAGAGATGTTACTAATAAAGTATTTAGACTTAATCCAAGTTCTGTTATGAATACTTTAATGGGTGGTATGCCAAGTTCTGGAATGGGATATAATATGAGTATCTTTCAAGAGCTTGCTGGTAGTGATGAAATGATTCATGATAATTATACGGTAATTACGGGAAGATATCCTTCTAATTATAACGAAATTGTAATTGTTTTGCCAGATGAGAATCATATTTCTGATTTATTACTTTATAATTTAGGTTTGAAAGATAGTAGTAAATTAAATGAAATGTTATCTAAAATTATGGCTGGTGAAAAGATTAAAAATGACGGTTCTAATTTAGAATATACTTATGAAGATTTGATGAGTCTTGACATGAGATTAATTGATAATGCAGATTTATATCGTTTTAATGATCGTTATCAATTGTATGAAGATATGTCAGGGGACGTTAATTACATGGAAGATTTATATAAAAATGCTTTATCTTTAAAAATTGTTGGTATTTTAAAACCTACTGATAGTGATGGAATGTCTGCATTAATGTCAGGGGTTGGATATACGAGAGATTTAACACAATATGTAATTGATCGTGCCAGTGAAAAAGAAATTGTTAAAAAACAATTAGATAAAAAGACTATTAATGTTTTTAGTGGTAAATCATTTGATGATACTAGTAATGATTCTGGAATTAATTTTGATGAGTTAATTCATGTAGATACTGAAATGTTATCAAGTGCGTTTAATGTTGAAATTGATCAAAATGCTATTGCTGATATGACGAATGGTTATATGGAAGAGATTAATAATGCTATTACGGTAGATACAGAGAATGCAAGAAATTTATTTCTTAATAATTTAAGTAATATTTCAAAAAGTTTATTAAAGGATTATATTACAAATCATCCTATGGAAGGGATGGAAGGTGTTGCTACAATTTCTTTAGAAAATGTATCTTCAGTTGTTGATGAGTATTTTAATCAAGATTCTGTTAAAAGTATTTTATCTGATATGGAGAGAGAGTACACAATTCCTTCTAGTGTTTATCATGATTTTTATTCTGAATTTATTAAAACATTTATGAATGGTTATGTATCTATGATGAGTGCAAGTGGGGGAGATGCTATTCTTTCTATAGATTCTGTTGATGCTTTAGTTGATGGATTCATGAGTGATGATAATATTAATGGTGTTGCTGATAATTTTGGAAAACAAATGGTTGAGGCTACTATGAGAAAGACGATTCTTTCTAAAGTAGGTGAATTAACGGGTAAGTTAATGGAATCTATGGCGAATGCTTTTCATGTTGATCAAAATAAAATTGCAGGGGCTTTTCAATTTAATTTGGGAGAAGAGGATATTAAACGTATCTTTAGTGCTATGAGTAGTAATACATCTGTTGTAGACTATAATTCTAATTTAATAGGTCTTGGTTATCAAGATGTTGAAGAACCTTCTTCTATTTCCTTTTATTTTAAAAACTTTGATTCTAAAGAAAAATTTATTGATTTTCTAACTGATTATAATAAAAAAATGAAAAAGGAAGATAAAAAGAAAGTAATTGAGTATACGGATATTACTAGTATTATGATTTCATCTGTAAAAGTTATTGTTGATAGTGTTAGTTATGTTTTAATTGCTTTTGTTAGTATATCTCTTATTGTTTCTTCCATTATGATTGGAATTATTACTTATATTTCAGTACTTGAGAGGACAAAAGAAATTGGTATCTTGCGAGCAATCGGGGCATCAAAGAAAAATATTTCATCTATTTTTAATGCTGAGACAATTATTGTTGGTTTCTTATCTGGGTTACTCGGAGTACTTGTTTCCTTATCTTTATTGATTCCAATTAATCATATTATTCATACATTAACTAATAATCAAAAAATTACTGCAGTTTTACCATTTGGGGCAATGATTATTTTAATATTATTGAGTACTATTTTAACTTTAATTGGTGGGTTAATCCCATCTCGTAAGGCTGCTAAACAAGATCCTGTCCTTGCTTTAAGAAGTGAATAAAATCAAGTTTATAACTTGATTTTTTTATGCTATAATATTAAGTGTAGAGTATGGTGATCAGTGAATGGAGAAAAGATATTATAAATATTTAGATTATATGAGATTTTTATTTTGTATTGCAGTCTTTTTTTATCATTTAAATCTTTTAAAAGGAGGATTTTTAGCAGTATGTTCTTTCTTTGTTTTAAGTGGATATCTTGCTTGCTATTCTGCGTTTCATAAGAAGAAGTTTTCTTGGAAGGAATATTATATCAATCGTTTTCAAAAAATTTATGTTCCTTTAATTGTAGTTGTTTTTGGAAGTCTTGCGGTTTTCTCTTTTATTCCTAATCTAGTATGGGTTACTTTAAAGCCTGAAACAATATCAGTTCTTGGTGGATATAATAATTTTTGGCAATTGAGTGCTAATTTAGATTATTTTGCAAGACATGTAGATTCTCCTTTTATGCATATGTGGTATATTGCAATCCTTTTACAATTTGAACTTCTTTTTCCTTTTCTCTTTACTTTTTTTCGAATGCTAGGTAATAAAATACATAAGTCTTTTCCTTGTATTTTATTAGGAATTCTTACTATCATTTTTACTGGTATCTTTTTCTGGTTTTCTTTTACTCAGAATATTATGTTTATTTATTATCATTCTTTATCTCGTGTTTTTTCGTTATTCTTTGGTGTTTTTTTAGGTTTTATTCATCATTATTACAAACCTGTTATTTCATCTAAGATTTCTACTTTAATTTTTTCCTTTTATTCTGTTTTATTATTCCTTCTTTTTCTTTTCATAGGATCTGATTCTATTTTCTTATCTTATAGTATGATTCTTGTCTCTTTTATTACTTGTCGTATGATTGATTATGGTGTTTCTTATTCTGCTTGGAATCATTCCATTCTTGATAAAGTGATATCTTTTATTTCTCATATTAGTTATGAAGTTTATTTAGTTCAATACCCTGTTATATATTTTTTACAGTTGTGTAATATTTCTTTTCTTTTTAAAATTATTTTAACGATTCTTTGTACTTTTTCTATTTCTTATTATTTATCTCATTTCTTTTCTTTTGATTTCTCTTCTGTTCCTTTTCGAAATCATTTTAAAGATAAATTATTTCATGGCTTATCTTATGTTTTTTGTTCTATTATTATTGCTTTTACGATATATGGACAATTGGTTTTTTATAAGAGCGAAGATCATACTGTTGAGATGAAAAAATTAGAGAGTCAATTATCTAAGAATGAAGAGTTGATGCTTGAAAAACAGAAAGAATTTTTACAGAAAGAAAAACAAGATAATGATTTATGGATTTCTAAATTGTCAGAAATGGATCAATATGAATCTGGATTACATGAATATGTTTCTTCTTTACCTGTTGTAGGAGTAGGGGATTCTATTATGCTTGGAGCGGTTTCTAATTTGTATGAGCAATTTCCGAATGGCTATTTTGATGCGAAAGTGTCTCGTACAGATTGGGAAGCCAATGATATTTTAAGGCAATTAGATTTGAATGGAATGTTAGGTAGTCCTGTTATTTTTAATTTAGGTGCTAACGGATTTGGACCAGATTCCTTGAAATATGAAATTATTCGGTCTTGTGGAGATCGAGATATTTACTGGATTAATGTTACGAATAATGATAGTGTTCATGTTAATGAGTTTTTGTCTTCTTTAGAGGAGAGATTTGCTAATTTCCATATTATTGATTGGAATTCTTATTCACAAGGACACCCAGAATATTTTGTTGCTGATGGGATACATTTAACAGATTCTGGTAGAGTTGCTTACACACAATGTATTTATGATGCTATTTATAAAGAATATCATAATCAGTTTCTACAAGAAAGGGAACGATTGGTTCAAGAATATGAAAATCGTAAGAGACAACAGATTGGTTTTTACGGGAATGATTTATTATTAAACTCTTATACAAAATTACATACTTATTATCCTGATAGTAAATTTGTTATAGAGAAGGATTATTTATTTGATACTCTTTTTTCACAATTAAAAGAGGATCTTGAAAAGGATGTATTACCTTATCGATTAGTATTTGTTTTTGATAGGGAATTTTCTATGAATCAAGATGAATATGATGCTCTTATTACTTTATGTGATAATCGGGATGTGTTTTTTGTTCAAATGGATCGTTCTTTTGAAATGAGTCATTCTATTCCTTTTTATGAGGAAATATTAAAACATCCAGAATACTTAATGGTAGATTATATACATTTATCAGATAGGGGAAATGATGCTTTATCTAGAATGATTCAACAGTATCTTTCTTCTTCCACAAAATGATATTGATTTTTTATTTAAAGAATGTAATAATGATTATAGAAAGGATGATGTGTGATGAGTGATAAGGGTAAAGGTGTTTTATCATATTTATTAGGTTTTGTTGGAGGATTAATTGTTTTATTAGGATTTAAAGATAATAATAAAAAAACTTGTATGCATGCCGGACAGGCTATTGTTATATCTGGTGGTACTATTGCATGTAATATTGTTTTTTCAATGCTTTCTGTAATATCTGGATTTGAAATTCCATTTGTATCTTTTATTTTATATATTCTTGAAATTACTTTACTTATTATTGGTGTTGTAAAAGTATTAAATGATGATGCTGATCCTAAGTTACCTGTTGTGGGTGATATTGCTGAAAAGTTATTTGAAAAGACTATTTCAGAGGCTCCAGAATTTGTTTCTAGTAATGTGGTTACTCCTAAATTTGATCCAAATACAGGGGAACCTATTAAAACTGTACCTGCAAATGCTAAATTTGATCCAAATACGGGTAAACCAATTCATAATGTACCTGCAAATGCAAAGTTTGATCCAGAAACAGGAGAACGTTTAGTTCCTGCAAATGCTAAATTTGATCCAAATACGGGTAAACCAATTTCTGTTACAGATGAGGATTCAAAATCTCATGATGATACTACTACAAAGGATGAACAACCTCATGAAGAAGAGAGTAATTCAGTAACAGAAGATGGTAAAGAAGAGAAAACAGAAGAATAAAAAAAAACTCAATTTTAGAGTTTTTTTTATTTATTTAAATCAATATAGTATGTATTTGCGGTTGTACCAATGATTTCTCCTTTACTTGCTGCTGTTTGATCAATACTTGAATAAGATTTAATTTGAAGAGTTCCAAATGTTGTATTCTCTGTTTTACAATATAGGTATCCTTCTACAGTTTCTTTTCCCATTACTGAACTTGGTAGGGCATCAGATACTACATATTCATACATTTCATCTGCTGTGTAACAATCTGCAATGATAGAATTTGAACTATCTAATAAGTTAAATTCATTTATACTCCAAATAGTTACAGTAGATTTCTTTTTGTTTTTATACATTATTTTTATCTTTGTAAATTGCTCTGATTTGTTTCTTAGACTTTTTCTTGCTGTTGAGTTGTTTCTTGACACAACAACATTTGTTTTTACTTCGGTTGCCATTATGACATAGTTGTTTATAGGAGATTTCATTTTGATTCTTTTTCCCATTTCTACTTTTTTTCCACTTTCAGTAGATGATGTTGATATTAATATAAAAACGGTTGAGATAATAATTAAGGCAATTCCAATTGCTAGAATCATAATTCTATGTTTTGTTAAGAATTGTAAAAGTCCGCTTTCTTTTTTGACATGTCTTCTTCTGACTTTGTGTACAGTTGTTTTTGTTACTGTTGTCTCAGGTTTTTCTTCTTCTACTTTTTTCTCAGGGGACTCTTCTATATTATCCTCTTTTATTTCTTCTATAATTTTATTTAATTCTTCTTTTTTTTCTTTGTCTATTTTGTCTTTTCTTTCTTGTTCTTCTTTCTCTATATCTTTTTTGTTTTCTTCTTTTTTGTCATTATTCTCATTATTGAAAACACTTTTCCATCCATTATCTTCATCCATAGAAATCCTCTTTTCTATTTTATTCTCTATTATTAGAATAACATAGTTTTTTTATAAAGTACAATGTTTCCTTTTCGTTTTCTGTAAAGTTTTTTAATAATTCTTTGTGATTTTTTTATTTTGATATTATAATGAATTAGGAGGTTTATTTATGAAAAGGTATTTATTTTTGTTATTATTTGTTTTATTTTTTATTCCCAGTCATGTTTTTGCTATGACATTTGAGTATGATAATAAATCTTATGCAGCTCTTAATCTGGATGAAATACTAGAAGAAAATAATATAGAAAAAGAGTATGATCATTATGAAGAAAAGGATGATCAAGTTCCTATTTATTTATTTTATGGTGATGGTTGTACTTATTGTGAGAATTTTATTAAATATTTAAATAGTATTACTAATGAATATGGAGAGTATTTTAAATTAGTTGCTTTTAATGTATGGGATGATGAGGATATTGTTTCTCTACATAAGAGTGTTGCTGATTTTATTGGATCTGAAGAGAGTGGTATTCCTTTAATTATTATAGATGGTGCTTTTTATAATGGATATGATTCTAGTTATGATGATTCTATTAAAGAGGCAATAAAGACAGCATATGATAGTTCTAAAAAGAATGATGTTTTTGAAAGTATGTTAAAAAAAGGAGTATCTCCATCTTCTAAAGACAAAGAGCATGATTCTTCTGATTCTTCTGATTCTTCTAATATTATTTTATCATTCTTATTTACTGTAATTTCTACAATTATTATTATTGTTTATATTCATGTTCGTTTTAATCGCTTTGAAGAAAAATATTTAAAAAAATAACAGAGTAATTCTGTTTTTTTCTTGTTTTTTTTCCTTTTCAATATATAATACATAATAGAGGTGATTGTTTTGAAACGTTTGGGTAGATTTATCTTTGTTATATTGTGCCTTTTTTTATTTTCTGGTTGTTCTCATAAGAAAATATTACAATATAAAGAAGATGAATATGAGATATCTTTTTCTGTTCCTGAAAAGGAAAATTATATTCTTTCAACGGAGATTAGTGATTGTGTTTCTTCTTTAGAAAAAGCAATATTAATTGGTGATCATATTAAAATTGGAATTGAGAGAGATTCTTCTTTAACAGAATATGGTTATTCTGGAGATTTTCAAAAGTATATGAATGCTTTTAAAAAGGAGAGGGGATTTCAAAAGGTAACATATGCATCTATTGATGGCTTTCAAAGGTATTTAGAAGAAATGAATCGTTATGAAGTTTTTCTTCCTATTTCTAATAGTATTATTTTAAAATTTAATGTTTATTCTAATCAAAAAAAGAATAAAGAATCTTTTCCATCTGATGTGAAGAAAATTTTAAATCATATGAAAATTCAAGTTTTCTCTTAAAAAAACAATTATATTGTTTTTTTTTGTTTCTGATATTATACTTAATATGGAGGGTATAGGTATGGCAAAGGCAAAAAAAGAAAAAGATTTAAAAAAGGATGAAGAGGTAAGGGAGTTTGATTTAGAATCTATTAAAGAGGATTTAAAAGGGTATATTGATCAAACTGTAAAGAATGATTTAACTCTTTATATTGAAAAGAAAGTTAAAGATGAATTTGCTGATGATATTGATCGTGTTTATAAAAAGATTATTCGAGAGAAGAATTATAAATTATTTTTTAAAAATATTATTATTCTTTTATTATTAGGAGTTATTATCTTTTTATTGTATTTAATGTATGATGCAGATTATTTTGATTCTTATTTTCATTTAAAAGAAGATCATAAAGATAAGACTGTTGAAGAGGTTCCAAAAGATTCTTTAGAAAAAGAAGAGAAACCAAAGAGTCCTACTTTGGATGAATTAAAGGAAGAATATAGTGGATTACTTGATTCTGTTGTTTTAGCATCAAATTCTAGTTATATTCATGATTTTTATAATGGAAATCTTACCAATGAATTAAAAAGTTATTTTACTTTGAGTCAAATGGATTTTTCTTCTTTTGAGGTAGAAGATGATTATTATGTAATTGATGAAGAGACTTTTAAAAATACTTATTTATCATATTTTGATGATTATTCAGCAGTTGGTTTTGATTATGGAGACAGTCGTGTTCGTTATTTTTCAAAGTTAGAGTCTTATGTTTCTGATTCTTTATTTGATTCTATATCAAGTGATATTGTTCGTGAAATTAAAAGTATTGAAGTAAAGGATGGAGAAGTTTTTATTACGACGGTTGAAGGAAAAATAGTTGATCAACAATTGATGAATATTTTATCATCTGATGTGGTTGACTCTTATCAAAATGATAGTTTACTAAATTATTCTTCTTATTTAAATGAAATAACTTATGTTTTTAAGAATGGAAAATTAATACATTTGGCTTCTCATTTTTAATTGAATATTTTCTTGTTTGTTTTTTAGAATAATTGTATAATTTATTTATGGTAAATTTGGGTTGGAGGTATTTTTATATGAAAAAAATCTATGTTTTTTTAACAGTAATTATTTGTTGTTTTCTTGTTGTTGGATGTGGTAAAAAAGAGGTTAAAAAAGAAAAGAAGGAAGAGATGGTTTCATTAACGTTAGAAAATCCTTCTGTTGGAAGCGTTGTTTTTCAACATCCTAAGTCTAGAAATTATACTTTGGAAGTTGAACAAAATGAGGAAGATTATTTTTATACTTTAACGGCTGAAAAAGAAGAACTTATTTTTGATGTACAACTACATGAAGGAACAAGATCTGCTTATGAAACACATAAAAAATCGTACGCTGGTTCTAAACATTTTAAAGAATATACATGGAATAATAAGAAATATGAAGGTTATACTTTTTCTGATAATTCTGTAACTTTGCATTTTAATATTATTCTAGAAGAAGATAAAAATGGTTTTAATTATATGTTATCCGGTATTTTATATTCTCATAATGATTCAATAGATGTTTATAAAACATTTAATTCGGAATCTATACAGGCTTTATTTGAGTCAATGAAATTTGAAAAAAAATAAGAAGAGTTTTCTCTTCTTATTTTTTGAATAAATGGTTATATTCCATCCATCCGTCTTTATTAATTTTGTTATTACATTTTTTATCTTTTTCTTCTACCATTTTTAATACAATTTTTCTTAATTTTTCTTTATTCTCATTTTTAAAATATTCAAATGGTATTATGATGGAATTCTCATTATTAATATTCATTTCTTCATAACATTGTAGTGGAGTAACTACTACTTTAGTAGACAGATATATGGCTTCTAGTACTGAATAACTATAGGCCTCTGTATCACTTAATTGAACAAAATAGTCAGCATCTGCAATATAGGGAAGTGGATTTTGAACAGGTTGTCTGTAGATTAGACCTCCATATACTTTATTTTCTTCATGATATTGTGTGAAAACATTCCATGTATATGGAATGTTTTCTTCATCTAAAATCGATGAGATTTGATGAAGACGATCTAGTTTTTTAAATTGATCATTTCTTTGAGCAGATACTAGTTTTAGGTGTGGTTTTGCTTCTTCTGGTAGTATTAGTATAGGATTGTAGATATATTCGATTTTGTCTGTTGGAAAGTATCCTTTTGCTTTTTCTGCGGCAACTTTTGATACTGCTATATAACGGGTGTAGTTATCATCATAGAATTTTCTACTATTTTTAAAATCACTCATATTTCCATGTATAAATAAATAGCTTTCTTCTAAAAAGATTATATTTTTAGGATAGTAATAGGTTGAATATGTTACTAATAATCGATCACATAAATAATTGATATTTTCTTTTCTTTGAACTAAGTTAAAATATTTTTCTAGACTTTTTCTAGTTGGTTCATACATTTCATCGTATAGAATTGTAATGTTGTAATCTTTTGAAAAAACTTTTCCAATGTTTTTTAACCAAGTAATATAACCATTAAAGGAACCATTACAATATTCACCTACATAAACAATATTTTTATATGTTTCAATCTCTTTTTCATCTTGATATATGAAGTCTTTTATGATTGGTTTAGCGGGAATGTGAATATATACGGGTTCTTTAATACAATCAATTTTTTTAAAAATTGCATCTATGTTTTCTTTTTCTGAATTACCAGATATGATTAATGTTACTAATTTTTCTTTATTCCAAATATAACTCCAAATATATTTCCCTTTATATGGTTTTGTTTTTAAATCATATTCTGGTGTTTTTAAAAACTCATCTTTATAAGATAAATTATAGTTAATAAAACAGGCATCGAATTCTTTTTTACATTTATCTAATAAAATGTTTAAATAGTTTTTTAAACATTTGTCTGTTCCTTTTATAAAAGTTATATATTTTCCTTTAGCAGACATAATCTCTTCTAGTAGGTTTCCCTCTTTATGAGGAATTATTTCGATTGAATCCTTTTCTTCTATTGTTTTATTTAGTGTTATTATTGATAATAATTTCATTTTACTCATCCTTTTCTTCTATTATATCATAACTTTTTTTGGTAAAAAGTGTCTAATTTAAAATAAAAATATTTTTTTCTATTTCTATTTTATGTTATACTATTTTTGATAATAGGAGGATAGTTTATGGGTGGATTAGGAACTTATAATATTAAAAATGAGAGTGATCTTTTATATACATCAGAAGAGTTGGCTGCAAATAATCAAAAGTTGGCTGAATATGCAGCAACTTTACAAAATGTATTAAATCAAATTCGAGGTGCATGGGTTAGTAGTGGTCAGGATGCTGAAAGTTTTGCTAATGTTTTACAGACATGTATTAGTACAATTAATGAACGTATTGTACCTGCATTGAATCAGTATTCTGCAACGATGAAGCAATTAGCCAATAATACTATGGCTTTAAAAAATAAGAGTATTTAGGTAGGTGATATATATGAATTTAGATTTAGATAAATTAATTGAATTAAAAAATCAGACTAGTCAAATGAATGTAGATATTATTGAAAAGTTATCTACAATTAATACAAATCTTGATAATATTTGTTCTAATGTTCAATCAACTAATTTGACAAATAGTACAAATAATTTAACAAATATTATTAATAGTGTATCTACTAAATTGGGACAAGTTTTGCCAAATGTTACTAATTTTTTAGATAGTCAAATTGCACAATATTCTACTGCAAATGAGGCTGCAAAAACAGATGTTGATCGCTTGGTTCAAATTATGGGTGGAATATCTACTGAGAGGAGATGATTTATATGATGCTTGATTTAGATGAATTACAGAGACAAAGTGCAAATTTGGAAAACTTAAAGGCAAGTTTTACTGCAGATTTTGCTGGAATAAAAAATCAACTTGGATCTATTAATGCTAATGTTAATTCTTCAGAGTTGACGGCCAGTCTTAATACTTTTTTAGATAATACGGAAACGATTACTACGGCTATTAATTCTGCTTTAGATAATCTATCTGTTTTCTTTAATTCTCAGCTAAGTGCTTATAATAATGCAAATGTTGAGGCTCAAACAGGTTTAACAGATTTAGTTAGTACTTTAGATGGATTGGAAAATCCTCTTGCTGCTGCAACAGTAGGTGGAGCGCTTGCTGGTGGTGCTGCAGCAATTGATCCTGCTGCTCCTGTTGCTGGTGGTACTGCAGCAATGGCACCTGTAGCAGATACTTCTGGTACCGTTACACCTGTTGCTAATGATCCTCTTCCTATACCAGAGGGGGGAGCAGTTTCTAGTGGAGAACCTACTGTTCCTGATGGTGGTGTTTCTACTTCTATTCCGGAGCAAGCAATTACAAATCCAACACCTGTTGCACAATCTATTCCTGCAAAGAGTAATCCTGCTAATGGATTTAATGTTACAAGCGGAAATAAAACTTATGATTTGAATTCTTCTGATTTGGATTTGTTGTATTCCATTGTTGCTGCAGAAAGTGATAAGTCTTATGATGATGCTTTGGCTGTTGCATCCGTTATTTTAAATCGTTGTGAAGATTCTGCTTGGGTATCCAGTTTTGGAACAAATCCAATTCGTCAGGCTACTGCACCAAATCAGTTTGTAGTATATCAAACGGGTGCTTATCGTTCTTTTACGAACGGAAGATCTCCTGCTGCTGTTAAATCTGCTGTTGATGCTGCTATTAGTGGAACTCGTAATAATCGCTATTTAAGTTTTCGTTCCAATAATTCTAGAAGCTATAGTAGTAACATGATTACACCAACTGGTAATCGTTATAAATAGAGGAAAGTGAGTGATGGAAATGGCTGGTACTTTTCAATTAGATGAAAATCGTTTAGAGGCAGATGCTAGTGTTTTAGCACAAATTAATCAACAATTACTGTCTGATACTCAAGTTTTACAAAATATGTTAAATATTGTTCGAAATGCATGGGTTAGTAGTGGAAATGATGCTGCTAGTTTTGCTGATTTATTGCAACATAATATCAATCAGATTAATGAGGGAGTTATTCCAACATTATCTGCTTTTGTAGAAACTTGTAATACATTGGCTGCTAATACTAGAGTTGCTAAGAGTCAAACTTTTCAAGGTTAGTTAAAAAAAGAGGTTTTCCTCTTTTTTTTTGTGATATACTTTTATAGAGGTGTATTATGAAGAATAAGATCAATTTGTTATTTCCTTTTCTTACTAAATCATTTTGGTTTCTTACGATTCTTTTTTTAGAAATAATGTTTATCATTATTATGCCAGTTTCATTTTCTGTTTCTTCATTTTTTCATATTCTTTTATTTACTTTATTATTTTCATCCATTTTAAGTCTTATTACTAATTTGTCTTCTGAACGAGTTAATATGATTCTTACTAAAATTATTTGTTTTGCTACTTGCTTTTTATTTGCTTTACAATGTGTTTTTTATAAAATATTTAAAGTGTATTTTTCTTTTTATAATTTAGGATTAAGTGATCAATTAACTAGTTTTTTAGATGAGACGGTTTCTTTAATTGTTTCTCATATTTTTTATATTTTTCTATTCTTCCTTCCCTTTATTCTTTTTTTAATGTCTTCTCGTTATTTTAAGTTTTCTCGTAATGATAGTAAGTATCGTTTTTTATATTATTGTATTATTCTTTTTACTTTACCAATTATCAGTATTAATATTTATTCTTCTAAGGATAAATCTAATGATTTATATGATTTATATTTTCAAGTGAATAATGTTTCTTTAAATATTTATAAGTTAGGTGTTATGAATAGCTATGTTTTAGATATTCATCGCCTCTTGTTTGGATTTTCTCCTAAAACGGTTGGTACTTTTTCATCAAATCTTTTAAATGATCATAAAACCTATTCTAAAAATGTATTGGATTTTGATTTTCCTGATACTAATTCTTCTACTATTTCTATGATTAATGATTATATTTCTCAAGATGAAGGTACTTATCAAAATGAATATACCGGGATGTTTCAAGGGTATAATTTAATTTATATTACGGCTGAGAGTTTTAGTGAGGTTGGTATTTCTCCTCATTATACTCCTACTTTATATCGTCTAACTCATTCTGGATTTCAATTTCAAAATTTTTATACACCTAATGTTTTATCGACAATAGGAGGAGAGTTTCAATCTCTTACAGGTCTTTATCCTGATTATTCTATTTTGAGTCAATGGCGTAGTGGAGAGAATTATTTTCCTTTTGGTTTGGCTTATCAATTTCAAAAGATGGATTATCGTACTTTTGCTTATCATAATAATTCTTATTTGTTTCAAAATCGATATCGCTATATGAATAGTCAAGGATTTGATAACTTTTTAGCCTGTGGAAATGGATTAGAAAAGAATATTAATTGTGATGTTTGGCCTCAAAGTGATCTTGAAATGTTTCAAAAAACTATTCCTGATTATCTTTCGAAAGATAATCCTTTTATGGCTTATTATATGACTGTTTCTGGTCATTTTGCATATTCTTTTGATGGAAATTATATTGCATCTAAAAATTATGATATTGTAAAAGATATGAATGTATCAGATGAGGCTAAGGCATATGTTGCTACTCAAATTGAATTAGATCGTGCTTTAGAATATTTAATTAAAGAATTGGATGATAAAGGAGTTTTAGATCGTACTGTAATTGTCTTAATGGCAGATCATTACCCTTACGAATTAAGTTTGTCTGCTATTAATGAGTTATCTGATTATCCTCGTAATTCTTTAGAAGTGAATCATAATTCTGTTATTTTATGGAATTCTAAAATGGAAGATGTTATTGTTTCTAAACCTTGTATGTCTAGTGATTTATTACCTACGGTTTATAATCTTTTTGGTATTCCTTATGATTCTAGATTAATGACAGGGAGAGATATTTTATCAGATTCTTTAGGGATTGCTATTATGTCAGATTATAGTTGGATAAGTGAAAAAGGAGTTTATGACTCCAATACTGATTCTTTTGATTCTCATGAGAATGTTTCTTCTGATTATGTTGATTCTATTAATCGTATGATCCAAGGAAGATTAACAATAAGTAGGTTTATTTTAGAAACAGATTATTATAAATATTTATTTCCTGAATAAAAATGTAAAAAAAATTGAGTTTTTTTACATAAAATTTGATACAATTAAATAAAGGTAGGTTTTTATATGAAAAAAATATTAGAATGTCAATATTGTGGGTCTATTATTACTGAGAAAGATGTAACTTGTCCTAAGTGTGGGGCTAATTGTAGTGATGTTATTAAAAATTATAGAAAAGCCCTAGAAGAAGAGGAAGAGGCTAAGAAAAAACTATCTAAAGAAGAGATGGAGGCTATGAAGAAGAAATCTCAAGAAATTCAAAAAGCTATTTCTATTCCTTTTTATTTGGTTTTTGGTGCTGTATTTTTAATTGTTATCTTTACTTTCTTTATGATTTTTTATAATATTCGAAATCAATCATCTTCTAATCGTGATCATGATACGGTACAAGGTACTTTACATGAAGAAGCATTTGGTACAAAAGATGAGGCACCTAAGTATAATATTTTAGTTGATCAATATGAAGAATATGAGTATTATGATGACTTTTTCCATGATTGTAATATGAAAGAGGGTTATCAGTGGGTTGCTTTTCATTTTGTTATTGAGAATATAACAGATGAGACTATTAGTACTTCATCTATTGTTAATCATATTTCTTTGAAAGTAGAAGATGAAATGGCTATTAAGAAGTTTTTAAAAGCAGATGATCATTTTTGTGAAGTTAGACGTGGAAAGAATGATTATACTGAGTTACCTAGTACCAATCTTTTAGCGGGTGATAAGATTTCTGGTTATGTAGGATTTGAAGTACCAAAAAATAAAGAAAAAATGAAATTTATTCTTGATGATGATTATGTTATTGAAATGGATAATCCTGTTTATGAAAAGAGTGAATAACTCTTTTTTTTTAGGTGATTATGATGGCTCTTTATTATTTATTTGTATAAACTATTATGAAAGGTGATAGTTTATGAAATCTGTTATATTAAATTTTATTGGTATAAATTATTGTAAGGTAGAATTATTTCTATATCAAAATCATAATCTTATTTATTATGATTCTACATGTTTGGGAAGATTTGAGGTAGATCTTTGTCAAAATCAGGTATATGAATTGATTGCTATTTCAGGTCATGATATCATTCGTGTATTCTTTTTTGTTGATGATCGGACTTCTTATTATTTTTATTTTTCATCTGGTATTTCTAAAATTACCTTTCATTTATATGATTCTTTCTATAAGAATTTATTGATTCAGAAAGGAGAGATTATTTTATGGCAAAAGTAATACCTATTACAAATGGTACTGGTAGTTCGGAGTTAATTAATGGTACTTATACTGTTACTGCCTCTGTTAATGGATATGATAATAGTTCTATCCAGCCAGACAGCGTTGTTATTGATCAAAGTAGTAATACTTATTCTTTTACGATTTGTGCCAATGGTACTTTAACTCTTCATGTAACAGATGATGGAACATCAACAGGAAATCCAATTGTTGGAGCAACTTTTGTAAGAGTGGATTCTACTGGTACAGAGTATGGATCTGTTATTACAACAGGAAGTGATGGTAATGCTATATTTGAAAATGTTCCTTATGCTGATACAGATGCACCTGTTATTTATTACAGGCAAACTTCATCTGATGGAGAACATGAGTTTGATTCAAGCATTCAATCTATTACTATGACTACTGATACACAAACTATTGAAATCGAAAATACAGTCGGTGCAACTAGAACTATACAATTAACAGATGCTAATTATGATAACATGCCGATTGAAAGTGGTACTTTAACATTTACAAATTAATATGGGAAAAGTAAATTTTAATTTACTTTTTCTTTTTTTTCTTTTATTATTTTTTTGAGGTGAATCGTAGTGAAGAGATGTTCTTGGTGTAATCTTAATAATCCTATTTATATAAAGTATCATGATTCTGAGTGGTGTGTTCCAAGACATGATGATTTTTATTTATATGAAATGTTGTTGTTGGAATCTTTTCAAGCAGGGTTATCTTGGGAATGTATTTTAAATAAGAGAGAGTCCTTTCGAAAGGCTTATGATGGTTTTGATTGGAATAAAGTTATTTCTTATGATGATTGTAAAATACAAGAATTGATGAATAATCCTGATATCATAAGGAATCGTTTAAAAATAAAGGCTAGTATTTCTAATACGATTATTTTTTGCCAAATTCAAAAAGAATATGGTTCTTTTTGGAATTATTTAAATACTTTTATAAGAAATCGTATTTTTTATGAGACTGGTAATGTTACTAATTCTTTATCAGATGAGATTTCTTCTGATTTAAAAAAAAGAGGAATGAAATTTGTAGGAAGTGTTATTATTTATTCTTTTTTACAGGCTATTGGAGTTATTTATTCCCATGATGAGAATTGTTTCTTGTATCAATCAAAATAATTATTTTTTTCTGTTATAAAATATGATATAGTAATAATGAGATGATAGTTATGAAAAAAGATAAAATATTTATTATTGTTGGTGTTGTTATATTTTTGATTGTAATTTTAATTTTTATTATGGATCATAGAAAACCGCGACAGAAGGAAAAAACTTTTTCCTTTGATAATTCATCTTTAATGGAATATTCTGCTTATAAAGATATTCAATTGGAAGATATTGAGTTTATTGCTGTTTTAGGTAAGGATTCTTCAAAGAAGTATAGAACTTCATCTGATATTGAACGTGTTTATCGTTTTTTAGCAAGTATTCAATTAAATGGTGAGACAGAAGAAGGTTGTGATGATGTAGTAACTTATACTTTGCATATGAAAAATGATAAGAATAAAAAAATTGTATTAGAGTGTGATACTGTTATTCTTAATAAAAAACATTATATGATTGCACAAAAGTAGTTGTAATGGAGTGGTTTTTTTGGATAATAAAATTAGTTGTTATTTAACCGGACTTGCTCATATGGCGTCTTCTTTATCTAAAAGTATTGGACCTTCTTTTTTTGAAATTGATTGTTATCATTTAAAAGATTTTCCAAATCAGTTTTTATCTTTTTATAATATATCTGATTTATCTTTAGAATTAGAAACTACTTCTTATTCATTTTCTGATGTTTGTCAATTTGTATTAGGGGATGAAAAGGAACTATTAGATTCTTTTCAATACTGGATTCATAACGAATTAGGAGATGCGGAGGTTGTGTATCAGGCTAAAAATCATACAATACTTAAAGATAGATTGAGTCGCGGAAGTGGTGGATGCAGTTCATTTTATTTTGTAGAGGATGTTTTTTTTATAAAGTATAAGAAGTATATGCTTTGTTTGCTGGTTGGAAATAATGAATAGTTTGATGATATAATATAGTAGAGGATGTGGTTATTTGAAGTATTATCGTAATGAATGGAAGTATTTGCTTTCCAATCAAGATTTGGCACTTTTGAGGTCTCGTCTTTCTGGTATTATGGAACTTGATCCTCATACTCCTTCTAGTGGGAAGTATAGAATTCATTCTTTATATTTTGATGATTATACTGATAATTCTCTATATTGTACAGGTGCAGGAATTCCTACTCGTTTTAAATGGAGAATTCGTTATTATAATGATGATTTATCCTATATTGCTTTAGAAAAAAAAGAAAAGTTAGAAGGAAGAACTCATAAAAAATATTGTCCTATTACCTTAGATGAATATCATGCAATTGTATCGGGAAATATTTTGGATATTTTTTATGATACTGATAAAAAACTAGTTAAAGAATTTACTCGAGATGTTCTTTTATATCATTTTCATCCTAAAATTATTATCGATTATGAGCGAATTGCATATGTTGAGGAAATTACAAATGTTCGTATAACATTTGATATGAATATTTCTGCATCTTATGATATTGAACATTTTTTAGATCGTAATTATATAAAATATTATATTCAACCTGTTGGTATGAATTTGTTGGAAATAAAATTTTATGAGATTTTTCCATCTTATATTCGAAATATTGTTGAGTCTTTTTCTTTTCAACAAGTCTTTTTTTCGAAATATTATTATGGTAGAAGATTGTTAGATTCATATATGAGATAGGAGTGTTAAGATGTTAAATGTTTTTAATAATATTTTTGGAGTTTATTTTAATGAAAATATAACTACTATTACTATTGTGTCTGTATTATTTATGGTTACGTTACTTGCTATTTATGAGTTTTTTATTTATCGTTTAGTTTCTCATAGGTCTTTTTATAATAAATCATTAAATATTACAATTGCAATATTACCTTTTTTTATTTCAACGATTATTTTGTGTTTACAATCTAATATTATTATTACTTTAGGTACTATTGGTGCTTTAGCAATTATTCGATTTCGTACTGCCATTAAAGATCCTATTGATATGTTATATTTATTGTGGGGTGTATATATTGGTATTATTTGTGGATGTCAATTATTTGAAGTAGGTGTTTTAACTTCTATTTTTGTAACAATTGTATTATTAGTTTTAGAATTTCTTCCTTTTGGTAGAAAACCTTTTGTTTTAATTCTTCATAGTGATGAAGATATTGAGAAAGACTTAGTTGAATGTTTTAAAAATCGTGGTATTTCTAATCGTATTAAATCTAGAAGTTTTTCATCTAATGGATTTGATTATGCAATTGAATTTACTACAAGGAATATTGAAGGTTTAAAAATGGAATTATCAAAGCAAACTAAGGTTAGTAAGTATTCTATTATAGAATATGATTCTGATGATATTGTTTAATGAAAGAGGTTATATGAATCGAAAAATTATATTATTGATTGTTTTTTTAGTTTTTTTTCTTATTATTTTATTGTCTTTGTCTAAGTTTCGTAATCATTATGAGGATTATCCTTTTCAAATCTATTTTTTTAATGCAGGTAAGGCCGATGCTATTGTTTTATCTAAAAATGGAAAATATATGATGATTGATACTGGTGAAGAGAGTTTAAAGAATGAAGTACTTGCTTATTTAAAAAAGAATCATATTTCAAAATTAGATTATTTAATTATTACTCATTTTGATAAAGATCATGTTGGGGGTGCTGCCTCAATTATTTCTTCTTTAGAGATTGGAGAGGTTTTTCAAAGTAATGTTCCAAAAAATAGTGAGTATTATCAAGAGTATTTGAGTGCATTACATGATAAAAATATTGTTCCTATTACAGTGTCTGGAGATTATTCTATTTCCTTAGATGATTTAGATATTGTCATTAATGGACCTAATATTATTTATGATAAAAATGAAAGTAATAATTCTTCTTTAATTGTTACAATTACGGATCAAAATAATCGTTTTTTATTTATGGGAGATTCTCAAAATGCTCGTATTTCTGATTTTTTAGTTGATCATAGGGAAAAATATCAGTTCTTAAAAGTACCATATCATGGACATTATTTAAAAAGACTTGAAGAAGTGTTGAATGGTAATTCTATTCAGTATGCTGTTATTACTTCTTCTTCTAAGGAGTTAGAGGATAAAGAGACAATGGATTTATTAAAAAAGTATCATGTTTCTTATTATTTAACTCGAAAAGGAGATTTAACTGTTTATTCTAATGGAGAAGATATTAAGATTCTGCAATAATTATTTGACAATTTGACTGATTCGTTTTAGAATATGGGTATAAATGTTGATTGAGAAGAGTATAGAATACTAATTGATAGAGAGTTAGTGGTTGGTGGAAACTAATAATGAGGTATTTTAGAAGACACTCAGGAGTTGGTTATAGAAGTATAATCCGGAGTAATCCGTTATCATAAAAGTGACTATTTTTAGTAAATTGGGTGGTACCGCGGAATAACTAGTTTTCGTCCCTTGTGGATGATACTAGTTTTTTTATTTAAGGAAGGTGTTATATATGGAAAAATATCAATATTATTCAATTCAAAATGTTGGAGAAGAAGTAACTTTAAAAGGATGGGTTTCTAAAGTTCGTAATTTAGGAGGATTAGTTTTTATTGATCTTCGTAATCGTACTGGTATTATGCAAGTAGTTGTTCGTCCTGAAAATAAAGATTATGAACTTGCTAATAGTTTACGTAATGAATATGTTATTGAAGTTCAGGGTAAAATTGTTGAAAGAGAAAGTAAAAATCCTAAGTTAGCAACAGGAGATATAGAAGTTGAATCTTCTAATTTAGTGTTAATTAATACATCTAAAGAAATTCCTTTTCAAATTACAGATGATACTACTGCTTTAGAGGATACTCGTTTAAAATATCGTTATTTGGATTTAAGAAGAGAAGTTTTAAGAGATAAGTTTGTTACTCGTAATAAGATTACTTTTGCAACTCGTAAGTTTTTAAATGATTTGGATTTTTTAGAGGTTGAAACTCCAATTTTGTGTAAAAGTACTCCAGAAGGAGCGAGAGACTATTTGGTTCCAAGTAGAGTTAATAAAGGAAAGTTTTATGCTTTACCTCAATCTCCTCAAATTTTTAAGCAATTATTAATGGTATCTGGATTTGAGCGTTATTTTCAAATTGCAAAGTGTTTTCGTGATGAAGATTTAAGAGCAGATCGTCAACCCGAATTTACTCAGATTGATGTTGAAATGTCATTTGTTGATGAGAATCAAGTTATGGAGTTGGGAGAACAATTAGTTGCAAGAATCTTTAAAGAGGTTAAAGGAATTGATGTTTCTCTACCACTTATGAGAATGAAGTATGATGAGGCAATGGACAGATTTGGTTCTGATAAACCGGATTTAAGATTTGGAATGGAAATTCATGATATTACAAAGTGTTTTGCTCATACAGATTTTACTGTTTTTCAAAATGTTATTCAAGATGGTGGTATCATTAATGCTATCGTTGTAAAGGGCGAGGCTCCAAACTATTCTAGGAAGGATTTGGATAAACTTACTGATTTTGTTAAAACTTATAAGGCTAGTGGACTTGCTTATTTAAAATATATGGATGAAGTAAGTGGTTCTATTTTTAAAGTATTACATGAGGATGAAGTTGAAGATGTTCGTAAAACTTTAAATGTTGAGAAGGATGATTTAGTTTTAATTGTTAGTGGAAAAGAAAAAGTTGTAAAAACTTCTTTGGGTGCTTTAAGATGTAAATTGGCACGTGATTTAAATCTTATTCAAGAAGGGGATTATAAATTATTATGGGTAGTTGATTTTCCTTCTTTTGAGTGGAGTGATGAAGAGAATCGTTATATGGCATGTCACCATCCATTTACGATGCCAAAAGATGAAGATGTTGATAAATTGCTTACTGATAAGGCACATTGTTATAGTAAGGCCTATGATATTGTTATTAATGGGTATGAAGCAGGTGGTGGATCTATTCGTATTCATGATCAAGATGTTCAAACAAAAATGTTTGAGGCTTTGGAGTTAACTCCAGAAGAAATTGATTCAAAATTTGGATTCTTTGTTGAGGCATTAAAATATGGATGTCCTCCTCATGGTGGATTTGCTCTTGGACTTGATCGTTTAACAATGTTACTTACTGGTACTGAAAATATTAGAGATGTAATTGCTTTTCCAAAGACTGCGTCTGCTACTGACTTAATGTGTGATTGTCCAAGTAATGTTGATGAACATCAATTAGATGAGGTTGGATTAAAATTAAAATAGACTTTATGTCTATTTTTTTTGTTGCTTTGAACTATAATAATTATAATGTTTAAATATGTCAATTAGAGTTTTATATTTTATTTAAATATTTCTTTTCACATAGAATGTGATATAATGAGTTAGTGATTTATATGGAAAAAGAGAAGAAAAATTCAAAACAAGTTATTAAAGAAATACTTAGTTATGTTATTATTTTTATTGTTGTGTTTTTGATTAAGACCTATATTGTTACTCCTGTTAGAGTTGTTGGTGATTCTATGAATCCTAATTTACATGAAGGAGAAATCTTAATTTTAAATCGTTTTCAATATCGTATTTCTGATATTGAAAGGGGACAAGTTGTTGTTGTGAGACATGGTGGAGAACCTATTATTAAGAGAGTTATAGGGCTACCAGGGGAGCATATTTCTTATAAAGATAATCAATTATATATTAATGGTAAAAAATATAATTTAAAATATGATACTTATAAAACAGATGATTTTACTTTAGAAGATATTTGTTCTTGTTCTAAAATACCTAGTCATAAATATTTAGTATTAGGTGATAATAGACCTAATTCTTTAGATAGTCGAATTATTGGTTTAATTGATGAAAGTGAAATTATGGGGAAAGCATCTTTTCGTTTATGGCCTTTTTCTTCTTTTGGATCATTAAAATAATATAAAATGGAATCCTATTATTCCATTTTTTTTAATTTGTGTTATAATTTTATATATAGTAGTTTATTGTAGTAAGGAGTAGTTTTATGGATCAAATGGAAAACCAAGAAAATGCTAAATCTAGTGAGGAGATAGAGAAAAAACCTAAAAAGAAAAAGGCAATATCAAAGAAGACTACCATAATTATTTTCTTTCCAATTTCTTTTGCTTTTGTTATTTTACTTTGTATTTTGTTTTTAGTACCTAATAAAGAGAGAAAAATTAAAATTACTGTTCGAAGTACTTTAGAGAATTTTGTTGAGAAAAGTGATTTAGAAACTGTTAATATTTCTTATAATGTGATTGCTAAAAAATGCAAGGATGAAAAGAAGTGTGATTTGAAATCTAATAATATTGATGATTTTCAATATGTAGTATCATGTAAAGGAAAGATTACTGCGGGTATTGATTTTAGTAAAGTTAAGATAGATGTTGAACCATCTTCAAAAAAGATTATTATTCATTTACCAGACGCTAATTTAACAGATAATCCAACAGTTGGATCAATTAAATTTTTAAATGGAGCAGAGGTTCCATCTGATGAACTTCCAAATGCTAGAGCATTATGTCAGGATACTATTATTGCCAAGAGTAAAGAAGATAAAAATGTTTTACCTGCTGCTAAGAATCAAGCAACTTTGATTTTAACTGAGTTTTATGGTCAATGGATTAAAGCATATGATGCATCTTATTCTGTGGAAGTTGTTTAGAGGTGGTAGTATGAAAAAAATGAAGTTATTATTTTTAGTTCTTACTTTTATGGTGTGTTTTACTGGGTGTGGTAAAGTAAAAACTACAGTATTAAGTGATAATATTAAAAAAATTGAATTAACTGGAAATTTAGTTACTTATCAAGCATATTTTCATAATGTTATTGAATATGATAAAGAGGCTGGTTCTGGAGTTTCTCATTTATTTGAAAAAGATCGTAAATTATTTGCTGAATATACTGGTACCATTAAATATGGAATTAATTTATCAAAAGTTAAGATTGATGTTGATGGAAATGATATCAATGTGTTCATTCCAAAAGCAATGGTTATTGGTGATCCTAATGTGGATCGTGATGATTTTGTTTCTGATAATTTTATTGAATCAAAAGATAGTGTATTAAATCGTAATAAAATTACTGCAGATGATTCGAATGCTGCTTTTGAGGCTGCTCAAAAGGAAATGAAGGAAAGTGCATCTCAGGATGAGGAATTATTATCCCTTGCTCAAAAAAGAGCAAAAGTAATTATTGAAGAAAATATTAAACAGTTTAGTGGTTTATCGGAAAATTCTTATACGATTAATTGGGAATATGAACAATAATAAAAAAGTAAACACTTGAAATATGTGTTTACTTTTTATTTGATATTTGTTTCAGTTTTATTTTTGGCTTTTCTGAATCTATATTTTTTTTAGAAATATCTTCAATTTTTAAGCCAAAGTAATCCATTGTATAATATCCTCTATATTGTTCTTCTGTTTCTTCATAATCTTTATCAGGACAATAGAATGAATGTTTTTCTACTTTTTTTTCTCCTGTAGAATATTTTTTTTCATAAGGCATGTCACTATAATTAATTTTTGGCATTTTCATCTTGCTCCTTTTTCTTTATTCTATGGTGATAGATTCTTTTTGTCAATTGAGTATTCTTTTTCTTTTCTATGATTGTTTATTTAAAATATGTTATAATGAATATAGATTATGTTTGGTTGTAGTTTTTTGTATGTTATTATTAGTGTTCAAGTATTATTTAGGTAGGGAAGATACTTTTAGAACAGATTTGATAGGAGTGATTTTTATATGAATTTATTAGAATTAATTGGTTTAGATGCTTTATTAAAGGATTCTGGTGCTTTTGCTGGAATTTTAGGTGGTTTGTTGTTTATTATTGGTTTAGTTGCATGGATATTTTTAAGTATTGTTGCTGGACCTTATATGGATATTTCTGCAGTTGCTTGGAATTTGATTCCTGCAATCTTATTATTAGTATTTCATATTGTTAGAACTGTTTTATCGATTACGAAAAATAAGGAAGATAATCTTATTGTGAATCTTATTATTATGGGGTTGATTATTGCTTGTTTTATATTTGGTTTATTTCATCCTTATAAATCATTAATTTTTTCTTATGAATATAGACCTTTTTGGAGTGGTGTTGCTTATACTTTATATCCAAATATTATTAGGCTTATTATAGATGGTTTTTCTATTTATAATGATTCTATTTTTGAGAAATTATCTGTTATTTATAAGGCGCTTGGTGTATATGTATTTACTTTCTTATTTATTCTTTTTGTAGGTCAAGCATTTAGTGTAGTTTTTTACTTTACAGGAAAAACGGATATTTATAATGGAATTGCTTATTATCATAATATTGCTTATAATAAAGCAAGAATTGAGTATAAGGATAAGACATTAGAAGAATTTTTAAATGAAAGATATCAGTTAGTAAATGAACATTATAAGAAAGTTTGTGCAGAAAGATATCCTGATTTAGTAGGAGAGGCTTTTGATAAACAATGTATTGCAGTTCAAAAGGGTGTAAATGGTTCTATGTATATTGATACGATGAATAGTGCAACTAGAAAAAAATATGGTTATTATGTTGTTGCTCATAGAGAAATTCCAGATGAATATCAAGATGTTATAAAAGTAATTGATAAAGAGTGGAATACTTATACGTATTATGTTTTAGATAAAAGTAATTATACCGTTAAACAAACAACGAAAAAGTATTATGATGATGTAAATAATAATTAATGCAAGGTTTAAATCCTTGCATTTTTTTGTTAGAATAGAAATAGTTATACACTCAACCATTGGTATGTGTAATTATTGATTTTATTTTATTATATTATTGTCATGAAAGGAGAAAAGTTCATGAATTTAATTAAGATTGGAAAATTTATTGCTCAATGTAGAAAGGAAAAGGAACTAACACAGGAACAGTTGGCAGAAAAATTGTTGATTACTGATCGTGCTGTATCAAAATGGGAACGAGGGCTGTCTTTACCAGATGCTGACAAGATGTTAGAACTAGGTACTATACTTGATATTAGTGTTAATGAACTTTTAAATGGTGAGAGAATTAATATGAAGGATTATGAAAAGAAAACTGAGGAATTATTACTTGAATTAGCAAAACAAGATAAAATAAATAATCAAAAGATAATGACTAATATGTTGGTTTTATTAATTACTGATTTTATATTTTATGTAGGTATCTTATTTATATCTTGTATGACATTAGAAGAAGGAGTTTTACTTGGAAGTATTATTTGTTGTTTTACTATTCTTTTTGTCTTAGTTGCCTTTTATGCTTTAAAGTTAGAAGTAGATGCTGGATATTATGAATGTAAGAATTGTGGTCATAAATATGTTCCAAGTTATTTTACAGCATTAATTGTGCCTCATGTGCATACTACAAGATATTTAAAATGTCCTAAATGTGGAAGAAGAACTTGGGCTAAGAAAGTAATGTCTAAATAGTAGTGATAAAGAATCCTTTTTTAAGTACTTCTTTTCATGTTATAATATTGGTGATTTAAGTCGTATGATATGAATGAATCTATGATACATTTAGAAGTGTTGAAATGAGGTGATAGTATGATTCATGTTATGAAATTAAAGGAGCAGTATTTTAATTATATTAAATATGGAACTAAGAAATATGAAATTAGACTTTATGATGAGAAAAGAAAAAATATTAAAAAAGGAGATTTTATTGAGTTTCAAAAGGAACCTTTATTGGAAGAAAAATTTATTGTAATGGTTGAAGATATTCTTCTTTATCGTAATTTTGATCAATTGCTTTCTGATATTGATATTGAATTTCTTTCAGATTCTACTTCTTCTAAGAAAAAGTTACTTTCTGATTTAGAGAAATTTTATCCATTAGAAAAACAAAAAAAATATGGAGTTGTTGCTATTCAGCTAAATAAAGATATTATGATTCATCATTCGGATATTAATCAGATTTCTTTTGATGATGAAATGTTTGATATTTTAAAGAGTAATTATGATATTGATTCTTGGATAAATAAAATGAAGGATTCTCATATCGATGTTTATTATACAGAAAAGGATTATAATTTATCTTCTATTTTAATTTTAAAAATAAATGAGACGGATTCTCAACAATTTCTAAAGACAGGTAAGATTTTAAAAATTAGAACTCTTTTGGTAAAGGATAAGGAAAAGGGAATTGGGGGAAGGTATTTAAGTTTAGTGGATGAGATTGCTAAAAGTAATCAAATTGATTATATTTATTTAACAACGAAACAAGATAATTTGGAATTTATCTCTTTTATAAAACAAAATGGTTATCAAAAGTATGGTTCTTATTATAATGAATTTGTTTATTATAAGGAGTTAAAATGAGTACAATTTTAATGTCAATTAAACCTCAATATGTAGATAAGATTTTTTCTGGTGAAAAAAAATATGAGTATCGTAAGAGACTTTGTCAAAAAAAGATTGATAGAATTATTGTTTATTCTTCTTCTCCTATTAAAAAGGTAGTAGGAGAATTGATAATAAAACAAGTGTTATATCATAATAAAAATACTATTTGGAATATGACAAATCAATATGGTGGGATTGATAAGATTGAATTTGATCAGTATTATGAAAATTTAGAAAATGCTGTTGCTTATGAAATTGAAAAAGTAATTATATATGATAAGCCTAAAGATTTGATGGATTATCATATTAAATCTGCACCTCAGTCCTATGTGTATATAAATTAATATATTAGAATACATTAATGTATGTTATAATTATTTTATATGATTAGAAGGAGTTTTATATGAAAAAAATATTTGTATCAGAGTGGTTTTGGAGAATATATGGTTTATTGTTTGGACCAATAGAATTACTTATTATATTTTTAGTTAGAGGTAGTGATGGGGAAATTGGTTTATTTCAACTTATTGGTGTTATGATTGCATTATCTTTTGCTTATCATATTATTCCTTTCATTATTAGATTATTATTAAAAATTCCTAAGATTGATTTCTTTGATGAAGATAATCAGATTAGTACTTATTTTACGGGAATTATTGGTTTGATTGCTGTTTGGCTTCCAATACTAATATATGCTACTAAAAAAGAGGGTATGGTTATGATGATTATAACCATAGTAGTTCTTTTACCATTTATATTAGCTCAGGTTGGTATTTTTGCATTTGTTGATTCTATCGTACATGGAGATGGTGCTTCAAAAGATGAAAAAGTTAAACCTTCTAAACCAAAAGACAAGCCAAGTTTTACAATGACAGAATTCATTGATAAAAGAGGTCGTAGTAAAACAGCGTATACTTTGAAAAATGGAAATATTTCTCATACAACTGTTACAAATGAATTTGGTAATACAGAAGATGAGTTTACAACAATAAAACATAAATTTTAAAGAGTTTCAAGAGGATTTTAAAATCCTCTTTTTTGTTTGATATAAAGAATAAAACTATTCTTTTTTATTCCTATTTTTATTTGTTAGAGTGGAAGGATGAAGTGGACGAATCTTTATTTATTATGAAATGTTCAATGGATGAAAAAAATATTATCAAATTCTTCAAGAAGATAATGAGAAATCTTCATTGGGAATAGATGAAGGTGATAAAATGTCTTTATCTGTTGTTGATCATACAAGTAAAGATACTATTATTAATTCTATTGAACACTATCAGTCTCCTGGTGGTATGCGTCTATAATTTATCATGCAAATTATGGCAATTTTTTATAAAAACGATAATCTTCTTATAGAAAATATGTTCGCGTTTTTCTTGAAAAAGTAGTATAATATAAGTAGTTGATAAATCATTGTAAAGGGGGAATATTATGAATG
>CAMOQR010000013.1 GCA_946623125.1 uncultured Caryophanales bacterium
CTCCTAATCTACGACCTGCAGAATCACGACCATTAGATGTTGATCCTTGCCCTTTGTGGTGAGCAAATAATTGTATATCTAATTTTAGTAATTTCATAATTCTCCTCCTTATTTTACTTCAATATTTTCTGGATAGTTTACTTCCAGCTCTTTTAATAGATTTACCATATTTTGAATTAGCAATTGGGTTGTTTCATCCTCACTTTTTAATTCGATTGTCATACCTTTCTTACCAACTAAATACGAAAGACTTCCTTTTTTTAATGTAAGTATTCCATTAACTGTTGTTGTAACGATACTACTTGCTGCACTACATACAATATCTTTTCCATACTCATCATATAGTGCATGTCCTAATATCTTAATTTTTTTATACTTACGATTTTCTTTTTCAATATGGACTGTTATCATAATTATCCAATTTTAGTAATTTTAATTTTTGTATAAGGTTGTCTATGTCCTTGTGTTACACGGTTTGATCTATCTTTGCTTTTATATTTGAAAACTTTAATTTTCTTATTTTTACCATTCTTTAGAACTTCTCCTTGAACAGTAACTCCAGTAAGATAAGGATTTCCTATTTTACTATCAAGCATTAATACTTGGTCAAAATTTACTACGTCTCCTTCAGTACAATCTATTTTTTCTACATAGATTTCAGTTCCTTCTGTAACATAGTATTGTTTTCCACCGACTTTAATTACAGCGTTCATAATTTACCTCCTTTTTTTAACTTAAGACTCGCTCTTAAGGTACGAATATTCGTTTTTACCTTTTCAATGCGGTTTGAGCATGAGGCGTCAAACACATAGATTATAACATAGTCTTATTGTCTTGTCAAATGATTACCCTTGTTTTTACTAAGAAAAAAGAGAATTTTTCATTCTCTTATCTTATCATTCCAATTGATTCATTTTTCATAACTTTATCGAAGTTTCCTTCTGTTATATCATGAATATAATCTTTATTTTTGTTTATTCTATGAAGTTTCTTTTCTAATTTTTTCATACTATAGTTAAATTCATGATGAGTATCACTTCCTAAAAATGAAATCCATCCTTTTTTAATATAGTATTTTAATAATTTTTCTGATTTCTTGCCATACTTTCTAAATAGTGATGTGTAATTTCCTTGAAGTAAAACTCCCATTCTTAAGTATTCTTCTGCAAGATCTGGTTGTTTTAAAAATGTTTTGTATCTTTCTGGATGTGCTAGTATTGGTATATAGCCACAACTAATTATTTTTGAAATAATTTCCCCTGAATTCTTATAGCTTCCGTGCATAGGAAATTCAAATAAGATATATTTACTTTCATTAAGTGAAATAATTTCTTTTTTTTCTAATAATTCTACTATATTGTTTGCAAAATATATTTCATTTCCTATGTATAACGTAATATCTATATTTTCCTCTTTTAATTTCTTTTTTAATTTGTTAAGTAATGCTTTCTTTTTACGATTGTTGCATGTATAGTTACTATTTTCTATATAGTGTGGAGTTACAACAATCTCTTTAATTCCTTCATTACTCATTTTTCTTAATAAATCAATGGATTCTTCAATGGTTTTTGAACCATCATCAATCCCTGGTAATAAATGACTATGTAAGTCTTTCATTATTTTTCACTATTATAGTATTCGTTATTGTAGTAATAACTATAATAATGGTTTCCAGAGGTTTGAGCTTTATTTAATATTACCCCATCAATTTTTTGATTTGCTTGTTCAAATAATTTACGGGTTCTTTCTAAGTTTTCCATTTTTGTTTTCTTTGCTGATACGGTTACTAGATTAACATCACTTAATGTTGCAATGATTAAAGAATCACTTAGTCCAATAATTGGAGCACAGTCCATAATAATTAAATCATATTTTTTTCTTAATCTTTCTAGTAATTTTTTATTGTTTTCACTTCCCAATAATTCTACTGGGTTTGGTGGTGTTGGTCCTGTTGGTAATAAATCGATATTTTTATCAAATGTTGGGAATATATATTTATCAAATTTAATATTATCTGTATAGTTTAACATTAAGTTTGTATATCCACCACTTGTTACATTCATTACTTCAAAAATATCATGTTGTCTACCACGACGTAAGTCTGCATCTATTAATAATACTTTCTTACCTTCTTGAGCATAGGCTATTGCTAAGTTTGCTGTTATAAAACTTTTTCCATCTCCAGCCTCAGGTGATGTATTCATGATTACTTTTACATCATTATCAATTGATGAAAAAGCAATATTCGTACGAATACTTCTGATAGATTCTGCAAAGATAGATTTTGGATTCTTTGTAATTATTAAATCTTTACTTTTTCCTGCCATACAACCCCTACTCCTTTCCTACTTTTGGTACAATTCCAATTACGGTTAAACCAAGTTTCTTTTCTATTTCTTCACTTGTTTTAATTGTTGTATCAAAATAGAAGAAGATAAATATAATACCACATGATATTACTAATCCAATTGCTAAATATATTGCGTTATCTTTTATGTAATTAACATTATATGCTTTATTTGTTACTTCTGCTTTATCAAGTATTGTAACGTTATTAAGTTTATATATTTTATTTATTTCTTTTACGAATACATTTGCTGTTTCATCAGCAATTTTTGCAGCCTCTTTATTATCTTTATCTGCTACTGTAATACGAATTACCTCTGTATTATTAATAGATGATACGGTTATTCTATTTTGTAAATCTGCTGCGGTATAATCTAAGTTTAAGTTTTTAATAACAGAGTTTACAACTTTTTTAGATTTAATAATCTCTGAATAGTTTCCTACTAAGTTTTTGTTTAATTGTAACTCACTATTATTATAGGAATTACTGTCTCCTCCGTTCTCACTTACTAGTACTAGTGATGTACTACTCTTATACATTGGTACTCTAGTAAATACCGTATATAAATTACCAATACCAACTGCTAGTGCCACTGCTATGATAATCCATGAAATCTTACCTTTAAAATAATCAAATAAATCTTTTAAATCGATTTCTTCCATTTCTAAACCACCTCTTCTTTTTTAAAAACGTCTTAATTATACCACATTTCCTTATAAATTGCAAACATTTTTATACATTTCTATTCTTTCTTTGATTTTATTTTTTCCTAAAATTTTCATAATGCTGTATAAATCAGGTGATTTTAATCTTCCTGTTATCATGACACGGATTGCTTCGCAAATGTCTCCGACATGTCCTTTATAGTCTTCTGGATTTTTCTTATAATCTTTTGGGCTTGCTGCATAGCCATTCTTCACTGCAAACTCTTTTACTGTATTGAACCAAGTGTCATTGTCTACTTCTAAATCTAAATAATTATCTATATAGTCTTCTACCAATTTTGTATCATAAGTTTTATCTCCATCATATTTTTTATAGTTTTCTTCTTTGAATAGAGAATCTATAGCATAGGAGAATTCTTCTTTTACTTCACAATATTTTGAAATATCTTTTCTTGGACGTGGTCCATCTTTTTCAATTCCCAAGAATTGAATCATATCTTCTTTATTCTCTTCTAATAATTTAGCATAATCAGTATCATGCTTTTTAGCCCAATTAAGAGTTTCTTCATATACTTCTTTACCACTTTTACGTGAGAAGTATGTCTTACATAAATTAACAAGTTTTGCCTCATCAAATGAAGTTCCTCCAATTGCTTGTTTTTCAAACTTAAATTCAAAGTTATCAATGGATTGATCTGAATGATTTAAATACCACTCTTCAAAATTTGTATTGGTAATAGTTGCTAAATATAGGTGTAATGCTTCAATTGGAATTCCATTTTCATCATAGTATTTTACTCCAAACCAAGGGTCTTTTCTTTTACTGATTTTTCTAATATTTCCTGTTTCTTGATCTTTAATGGTGATTGGAGCAATATGTGCATATTTTACTGGTTCAAATCCTAGCAATTGAAATAATTGATAGTGTAGTGGTAGGCTTGATACCCACTCATCTCCACGTATTACATGAGTAGTATGCATTAAGTGATCATCAATTGCATGAGCAAAGTGATAAGTTGGAGTTCCATCTTTTTTTAATAATACAGTATCAACGTTATGCTCAGGGAATTTCATTTTTCCTTTAATACAGTCCACTATTTCAATCTCGTTATTAGCATCTCCTGGTGACTTTAGACGAATTACATACTCTTCATTATTTGCTAATTTTTCTTTTACCTCGTCAAGAGATAAATCTCTATCTACTGCATATACTCCATAAATTCCAATTTTTGTTTTATTAATTTCTTGTTCTTCTCTTATGTTTTGAATTTCTTCTTCAGTCATAAAACATGGATAGGCATATCCTCTAATGATTAAATCTTTAATATAAGTTTGATATATTTCTGTTCTCTGGCTTTGAATATATGGGTCATATTTTCCACCGAATGAATATCCTTCATTTGGAATAATATCAAAGTCATGCAAAACACTGGTAATATTTTCTATTCCACCTTCCATCATTCTTTTTTGGTCTGTGTCTTCTATTCTTAAATAGAAACTTCCACCACTTTGTTTTGCATAAACCATATCCGCAAAAGCACTTAATAAGTTTCCTAAGTGTACGCTTCCTGTTGGAGATGGTGCATATCTTGTTACCATTGCTCCTTCTGGCAAGTCTCTTTTTGGATATCTTTTTTCATAATAATCCACACTATTTGTTATATTTGGATATAACAAATTCGCTAACTCTATTCTTTCTTTCTCAGTCATAATAACACCTCTTCTTAAATATACACCCTAATAATACACTATTTTTCTTAAAAAATAAAGTTATTTCAATAGAAAAAGCCGCATCTGCGACTTTTAAAATTCTTAATATGGCTGCCCTAGTTAGATTCGAACTAACGCGTAATGGAGTCAGAGTCCACTGCCTTACCGCTTGGCTATAGGGCAATTCCATATTCATTTTACTATATTTTTAAACAGATGAAAAGAAAAATTTAATATTTTTCTATTCTTACTTAAAAGTCCATGAATCAAATTCGTTAGAATAGTTTCTTTGTTCTTGATACATTCTTCTTATTGCTTCTCTATCTTTTTTATCTTTTACTTTCATTGCTATTCCCAAGGCAGTTAATATTCCTACTAGTGCTGCTCCCCCTATAATTAGTTCCTTCTTACCAATATGAATCTTAAATTTTTTATTTGTAATATCTGTTTCTTCTTGTTCTATATTATCCGTTTCCTTTTTGTCAATTTCTGTTGTTTCTTCTATTGTGGTTGCTGCAATATCTTCAGTTTTTGTAGTTTCTTCTTTTTCTAGCATATATGTTGGTACTCTCATTGGTATATGAGATGATTTTTTATCGATGGATGCAATGTTTTCTTCATCAATTTCTTCTAAATACCAATTTAAATTAGAGGTATCATGTTCTTTGATATAATCTTGTGCTAATTTTTCTCCTTGTTTTATAAATTCAATTTCATTCGAATTGGGATTTGCTTTTGAAACATATTGAGTTGTTGTTTGCCCTTCTAGCCAAGTCGCATCTACATAATATGGTTCTCCTTCTACTTTAACGATGTTCCAAGCATGATTTCTACTTTCTAAAATGGATGAGGCATTTTCTAGTTCTAATCGGTCCATTAGTGCTTCTACAAGAGATGCATAATTTCCACATATTGCACTTTCTTTTTCTAGTGCTCCGTAAAGTCTTCCTCCTTCATAGAAACTGTTCGTTAGTTCTTGATGTTCTACTCCATCAGTTACTGCATCTGCAATATCTTTATCATAGTTTAGTTTTTCTAATACATAGATTAAAATGGCATCTAGTTTCTCTTGGTTGCTTGAACTTTCAGAAACATCTAATTGTGTTACGATTTCATCTAATTTATGATTAATCCTTAAAAACTGTTCTTTTGATTCATCTGATTCAAAAATAATATCTACTCCATTATTCTTTAGAGTTTCATATTCTTTTGAATTTAAGAATACAGCAAGATCATATGGTTTGAATTTACTTAAATCAAGTGTTTTTATATGATTTAGTTTTGTAAAATCGATATCATATGTTGGACATCCTGATACCATGATTGATTCTAATTGATTTAAATTTTCTTCACATCCTGGTTCTATATATATATTGCTAATTTTAACTTCTTTCAGGGTTGGATTATTCTTTATAAATTCTGTCTGTTCTTTGGTAATGGTACAGTCATTCCATAGATTTGATACTTCTATTGTTTCTATTCTTTTCATTTGAGGAATCGTTTCTAATGCTTTTGTATTATCACAACTAAAATATATATTCATTGCTTGTAAATTTGGAAAGTGTTTCAAATAATCAAGTGATATATTCTCATTATCTACTTTTATAAACATGTAGTTAACTTTTTCTAAATCTTCCTCTGTAATTTCTTCCCCTTTTGTTTTATTTACCGCATCATATACATATTCTAATTGTTCTTCTGGGATATCTTTCCATGAAATTTGATATTCTGTAGTGATGTTTTCTTTCGTTTCCGCTGCATAGGCTTTTTTAGGCATTGCTCCCGAAAATAAGGATATGGCAATTGTTGTACCCAATAGTCCTATTTTAAACTTTTTTATTGATTTTTTTAGTGTGGATGCATCCATTTTTTTGTGTTCATGGTTAACTTCTAAAATCATTTTCTCACCTCATTTACAATGATTCTACATAATTCTATTTCTTTTTCTGTTAAATTAGTGTCCAACTCTTCTATATTGTCTTTGTATTTTGCAACATAATAGTGAGAGTGATCTAATTCACAATATACAATATAGTTGGAATGGTAACCTTCAAGTTCCATTGCTGTTACAACCTCCATCTTTTTCTTTTTTTTATTTAAATCTTCAACATATATAAAGTCCATATTGTCACCTCTATTCTATTGTATCATGTTTTTTTAATTTATATATATTTATGTCAAGTTGATATTTTTTTTGAAAAATATTTGAGTATCTTTATATATAATGATAAAATTAAAATATGGGAGTGATTGTATGTCAAAGTTCTGTAAAAAATGTGGTAAGGTATTGGAAAATGATGCTAATTTTTGTACTGTTTGTGGTACCAATAATGCTGAGGTTGTAGAAAATACTACTGCTGGTGCGAACGATAGTGTTCAGACTCCGCCACCTACTCCTGTTACAGTTGTTACTCCAACATCTACTGCTCCAGCAAGTTCTGAGGCAATTTTGATTCCATCTGCTGTTCAACAAGCAACAAATAATGAGGTGGTTTCTTCTCTTCAATCTATGCCTGAAATTGCAACGACTGCTCCTGTTGCTCCTGTTACAACAATGGGGGCTTATGATAGACCTTTTCGAAAAGCAAAAAAAAGGAAACGTAAAAATGATGCTAAAATTATTTATGTTGTAGCAGCTGTTGCCGGTAGTCTTTTCGTTTTAATTATTTTGGTTTTCTTACTTGTATTTTTACTTTCTTTTAAAGGTGGTACAAACGAAAATGAAACAAAAATCCATAACCCTCAACTAACTGAAAAAGAATCTTTCCGTATAGGAAATGCCGATTTTGGATTTGTTTCTGTTCCAAATGGTTGGACTCCTTATAAACAAGATGAGGGAAATCGTACTTTACAATATTCTAATGGATCTGGTTGGATTGTTACTTTATATTCTGTACCTGCTAGTGATGCTTCTGCACAAGAATGGGCAACTAGTATTGTTGGCCAAATGAAGTCTGCTGCTGCTGAGGATATTGGATTAGAAGAGACAAAAATTGATCAATGCTCTGGTTATAAAGTTTTTGCTTATTATAAAAATGTATCTACTTATCTTGCTGCCTGGATTTTAAATGGTACAGATGGAAAAACTCATTATATTGCGATTGAAGGTCCAAATCGATATGATGATAATTATGATATTATTTATACTTTTAATCTTACAAAATAAAAGGATATAGAACTCTATATCCTTTTTTATTTTCTTCTTTCTTTTACAATATCATCTACTTCTCTATTTCCAATTAATAAAGAAGAATTTGGATTGTGATTTTTTTTATTCTTTTCTACTTCTTTTTCATCATAATTAGCATAACAATATTTGCAAAAATGACTACAGGTGTTGTACTCTCCAATATCTACCATTTTCACACAATGACATTTTCCTTCTTTTCTTGCCTTCCATTCTTCTTTATATACTTTTCCTGTTAATTGATAAGCAAGTGTTTTTGATAAGCATTCATCCTTTACAAATCCATATTCCACTAAATCTCTATCTTCAAAACAAGTGTGTACTACCATATTATGTGTTCTTGCACTATTCGTAAAGGATATTCCTATTTCTTTATAATCTTCTTCGGTTAATTCTTTATTATTTATAATATTTTTATGATTTCTTACATTTTTATAATCATCTAGAAAAGATATTAATATTTTATTTGTATATCCTTCTAGTAAGGTACATATTTTCTCAAAGGCTTTTTTATGATACTCTAGGTTATACTTTTCACTTATAAATACAGGATCATATCTTATTACTAAATTTTCTTTTCCTATTATTTTTGATAGTTCTTTAATTGATTTTATAATTTCTTTTTTATTTCCTACATTTGGCTCAATATCTTCTTTATATGGAGTTAGAGTTACATGAAAATATATTTTATTAGGGATTTCTTTTAGATGGGGAATAATAGGTTTTGGATTTTTCGTACAAAAGAAGATTAAATCAACATCAGAAAAGTAGATTCTACTAATATTTTTTTTATAAAATGGATTTCTTACATCCACATAACCTTCTTTTATTCGATTTATGAACCAGGGTGTATAAAAGGCTACAATATCTGTTCTTCCACTTACATTTAAAATCATATCATCACTTCCTACATTAGATGTTCTATTAATATTTTTAAACCGATTCCTATTATTAATAATCCTCCGATTGTTTTGGACTTTTTTCTTTTTCCTAATTTATTTCCTAGTATAAATCCAATATAGGATAAAAGGAAGGTAATTATTCCTATTATTATTACGGCTTTTAATAGAGAAACTTTTAAAAATGAAAATGTGACTCCTATTGCAAAGGCATCTATACTGGTTGCGATTGCTAGAGGAATCATTGTTTTCCTATCTACTTTATTGTTTTCCTCTTCTTCTTTTTCTATCATCATCATAAAACCGATTCCTGTTAAGATGAAAAATACAATCCAATGATCTAACTTTTCTAGATGAGTATTAAAAGAGGAAGATATGAAATATCCAAGAAGAGGCATCATCATTTGAAAGATACCAAAATATAGACTTATTTTGATTCCGTTTTTTTTAGAAAGATTCTTGTTTGATATTCCTTTTGATACGGATACAGTAAAGGCATCCATTGCTAAACCTATTCCTGTTATTATTATTTCTATTAAATTCATATCTATCCTTCTTTCTATTCATTGTATTCCATTTGTATGTTTTTTAGAAGGATTGAAATTTTATTTTTGATTAATCTTCCATAAAGAAAAACTAATAAAATAAGTTAATGTAAAGATAATTGGAATTACAATAAAGACAGATGAAATACCATTTTGTACAAACCAATACCAATCATATCTTGGTGATACTTTTCCGTCCTCTAGATGGAGTATGATGTTTCCTAAATAATATATTCCATATATTGCGGTTGGGATTAATCCAACAAATGAATCTTTCACCGACTTTGCATTATATTTTTCTGTTAGAGTAAAACTTATGATACTTAAAAGAGGTGTTATTAAATGAAAGAATAAATTACTATTTCGAAACATAGAAATCATTCCTCCTTTTGATATTGGACCTAAGTATAAAACAACAACTAAAAATGTTAAAGTAACTGCTGTTGTTGATGCAAGTTTTGTAAGATATAGTTGTCGTGATATGTTCTTATTTCGAATAATTTCTATTAAATAAGCAAGAGATGTTATTCCCATCAGAATATTAGAATCTACTGTGAAAAAGCGAAACATTCCTAGTTTTGTAGATTCTAAAACAGCCTCTGTTCCTCGACTAAATTTTAATCCTGTAAACATCATTATTGTTGCAAGTACCGTACATATTACTATCATACTATTTAATATGATTGATATTGTTTTTTTTACATCTTTTTTCATTTTATCACCACTTATATTTTAGCATGTTTTTACATAAAAAAAGATATAGAAGTAAAACCACTTCTATATCTTTTATTCATTTCCTTTTAAACTTGTGACCATATCAATATTTTTAATCTTTCTAGATAATACTTTTGATACGATATAAGATACAATAAAAGTACCAATTGCTGCTATTATATATGTTCTTACTGTAATACTTGCTCCAAAGTCATAATGTTCTTCTATGGCTGTTTTAAATAGCCAATCTGTTAAATAATATCCTAGTGGAAGTCCTATTATAATTGATATTATTGCTATCCAATTATTTTGTTTTGTAAAGATATTTTTGATTTGTTTATCTTCAAATCCTAATACTTTTAATGTTGCAAATTGATATTCTTTTTCAGCATAAGATAAAACACCTAAATTATAGATAATAATAGTTCCTAATAGTATAGCAATTCCTATGATTAATACTAACATAGTCTTCATCATAGAAAGCATTTCTTCCATACCTTCTTTTAAATTATCAATATTTTGAATAGTTTCTACATTTTTTATTTCTTTTTTATTTTCTAAATTTTTATTTGTATATAAAGAATCTGGTATATAATCAATTTTTAATGATTCTAAATAATTTCTTGTCATTGTAATATTTTGATTTTGAGGATCTTTATTGAATCCTATTATTTTTGATTCATAATACTTATCTTCCCCATAGATATGCCAAGTTATTTTATCTCCTATTTTGTATCCTTCTTTTTCAGCAAGTTTATATGTTATATATACTCCATTATCTTTTGGTTTTGGAATGATTTCATTTTTTCTATTTACAAATCTTACATAGTTAGATGCATCTGTTACAAAAATATTATTTGATTCTCTAATTCCTTTTTTATTTTTGATTTCAATTCCTAATGATTTCGATGTGTTTTTGCCATATTTATCATAAAGTTCCTTTAATTCTTCTGTATTTAGATTTTCTTTTAAATTTAATTTATAATCAAAGTGATATAGAGTTTCAAATTGTAGTTTTACAAAGAAATTCATAGAGTCTAGCATTCCAAGAGCACATACAATTAGCATACAGCAACCTACTACTCCTGCAACTCCCATAAAGGTACGCATTTTATTTCTTAAAATATCTCTAATATTCCAAATGGATTCAAAGTGTAATTTTTTAAATATTTTTTTCTTTGTTATATTTAGTGTTTTTCCGTTTACTTTTGGAATTTTGGTACGAAGTGTTTCTGCTGGATTTTCTTTTAAAATACTTTTTCCGGTTTTATAAGTTATAAAACATACCATAAGTATTGCAATGAGAGATACAAAATAACTGGTATTGTTCATAGAAGGTTTTCCATTCGGTATTTCAAAGAATGACATTTCTAGATTAATAAATATTTTTCCAATAACAAAATATCCTAGTATCAATCCTATAATTGTTGCAAGTAATGATATCCATAGGCCGTATCCTATATAATGAAATAATATTCTACGATTTGTAAATCCTAGGGCTTTTAATGTTCCAATTTGGACTCTTTCTTTACGAATTAATCTTGACATGGTAGTAATAACGGATAACATGGCAATAAATAAGAAGATTCCTGAAAAGACTCCTACATAAGTTTTTCCCTCATCAATCTCTCCTTGATAAGTTACATAAGAAGAGGTATCTTCAATATTAATAATTGCTTTTGCATTTTTTATTTCATCTTCTATTTTGTTTTTAACTCCATCTCGATTTTTCTTTTGATCAATATCAACCATTATACTATTCCATGGAATATAATCTTTATAATTAAAATTTGGAATTATTTGATCTATCAATTCTTCCTCTATATTTTTTTCTTTCGATATCATATTTTTGATATAAGACTCTGGTATTTCAGAGGAAGAAATATAAGCAAAACCAAATTCTTTCCGATCAGGATATAATTCTGAAGAATCTCTTACGTCATATAAATGATCTGGTACATTAATTAATCCTTTTACTTCTTCTTGTAATTTCATACTCTCATATTTTACTAATATGGTGTCTCCTACTTTGATGTTGTTTTCTTCTGCATAGAAATTATCTAACCATACACCAGATGAGTTTTTCTGAAATTCTTCTCCATCCATGATATAAAATTTTGATATATTATTTGTCTCAATTACATTTAATAAAAGTGTTTTATTTTTATTTGTTGTGGCAGTTAATGATAATTTTAATTCTGCATCTTTTACATGATTCATTTCTTTGATTTGATTCAAATCATCTTTTGTCATAAGACCTAATACATTAACATCTTGTAAATTGTTTTCTTTATAAAACTTTTTCGCTGTATTGGTCATACCATCCATATATGATTCAATACCTGAATAAGCCATAATTCCTATCATAATCATTAAAAAGATTGTGATAAACTGAGATAAATTGTTTTTGATATCTCTCCACATTTTACGATATAGCATATTACCACTTTACCTCTTCAATCTTTTTTGGATGTTTATTTATTTCATTTGATTCTACTTTACCATTTTTTATTTTAATAATTCTATCTGCTATTTCAGAAATCATAGTATTATGAGTTACAATAATTACAGTTGTATCTTCATCACTTTGTTCTCTTAGAAGTTTCAACACTTCTACTCCTGTTTCAGAATCCAATGCCCCTGTTGGCTCATCGCATAATAAAACTTTAGGATTTTTCATGATAGCACGTGCAATCGATACTCTTTGTTGCTCTCCACCTGATAGTTCTGACGGAAATTTATTGGCATGTTTTAAAAGTCCAACACTTTTTAACACTTCTTTAGAATCTTTACAAGTATTGGTTACATCTTTAATTAAGTTTATATTTTCTTCTACTGTTAAAGTTGGCATGATATTATAAAATTGGAAAATAAAACCAACTTCATGTGCTCGATAACGAGTAAGTTCTTTATCATTATATTTTGCAATATCATTCTCCCCTATTTTAATAGAACCGGATGTTGCCTTATCTAGCCCTCCTAAAAGATTTAATAGGGTACTTTTTCCTGCCCCAGATGGACCTAATATAACAACAAATTCTCCTTGATTAATCTCTAAATCAATCCCGTCTAAGGCATTATATTTTTGATTTCCTATTTCATATGTTTTTTTTACATTTTTTAATTCAATATAACTCTTCACTACAATCCTTCTTTCTAATATGAATTTTGTTTCATATTCATTATATTATTATTCTTATTTTTCGTCAATATAATATGAAATGTTGTTCACATTGTATTTTTTCATAACTATGATATAATTCTTCTAAGGAAGTGATTTTATGGAGGAAATGATTCGTGAACCAAGGCAAAAACGTGCTATAGAGAAAAAGAATAAAATTATAGAAGCAGGTTTCCAATTAATCTGTCAAAATGGATATTATAATACGAACACAAAAGAGATTGCTTTAGAAGCAGGTGTCTCTACTGGTATTGTTTATCAATATTTTAAAGATAAATTTGATATTTTTATGGATGGATTAAAAAAGTATGGGGATGATATCTTTTTCCCTATTATTCATTTTAAGCCGGAACCTTATGATAATAATAATTTCTATTCAACTGTTCAATCTTTTATTTCGGATTATATTCAAGAACATAAAATCTCTCAAGTTGCTCACGAAGAAATTACTGCTATGATTCATTCTAATCAGGAAGTTGCTAATTATTTTTATGAGAAAGAGTTATATGTTACAGATTGCCTAAAAAAAGTTTTTTTAGAGAATCATTTTCCAGAGGAACATTTAAGTGAAAAGATTCATATTATGATGGGTCTTGTTGATCTATTATGTCATGAAATTATTTATCATAAACATTCTAGTATAAATTACGATATTATGACTGAATATGTCTTACAATCTATTGTCAATTTATTTGAAAAATAATTCGTTTTTTAAATTGTTTAATGCTATAATAAAATTAGAATGGTAAGGTGGTTATATGAAAAAATATTTTATACTTTTATTATTAGTTTGTTTTAGTTGTTTTTTATCTGGATGTGATATTCATGATTTTCTTCCTGAAAGAAGTGAACCTTTCTCTTTAGAAGAGTTACAATCTTATTTGCATAAGAATTATGCCATTGGAAAGATTGAGTATGTCAATGATTATTACGGAGCAATTGATACTACTCCTTTAGAAGATCAAACGGTTAAGGGTGATCTAGAAGAATATCATTATTATGTGTTTCATGAATTAAATGATCGTGGGCTTACTTTTACTGTAGTTGATATGAGAGAGTATGATGAGATTGATCGGAAGGATCATTATTATGTTCGTACAAATTATGATCAATTAGTTTTACAACATTATTTATCAAGTCATTCCCTTCCTGATGGAATGTCTCTTACTAATCAAGATGGAGAATATCCTGCTTTTCGAATTATTCCTTTCGGTAAATCACAAAAGATTACTTTTTCTTTTATTAATGAAGAGGATTATCGAGATAAAATTGATCGAATCTATCATTTCTTAACCTTATATAATGGAGAGAATCAAACCATTACAGGTTCTAATTATGATTTAAATGTTCCATTATATATAAATAATAAAATTAATCATACAGCATTTGATGTTTATGTCACTCACCTAGATTCTTTTGGAGACCAAGAATGTAGTTTTGCTAATTTTAGAAGTTGTGTAAAACATTTAAAAAATAATATTAAAAAGTAAAAAACAATGAATTTTCATTGTTTTTTTTATCTTTTATTAATTTTTGATAAGAAATTAATTAGTAATTCATTTTTCGGATGTTCAAATATTTCTTCACTTGTTCCCATCTCTTGTATTTTACCATCACTCATAAAAACTACTTTATTACAGAAGTTCTTTATGAAACTAATTTCATGAGATACAATGACCATTGTCATTCCCTCATTTCTTAACTGTCTCATCAATTCTGTTACTTCTCCTATCATTTCGGGATCAAGTGCAGAAGTGGGCTCATCAAATAACATAATTTCACATTTCATGATGAGGCTTCTTGCAATGGCTACACGTTGTTTTTGACCACCTGACAATTCTTCTGGATAGTTATCAGCCTTATCCTTTAGACCAATTTTATCAAGTAATTTTATTGCTTCTTTTTTTGCATCTTCTCTACTCATTATTTTTAATAAAATAGGTGCTAAAGTAATATTTTCTAGAACGGTCATATTTTCAAATAGATTAAATTGTTGGAATACCATTCCTATTTTTCTTCTTATTTTATCTAATTCTTTATTATCAATTAGGTCATCCCCTTCTAGTATTACATGACCTGATGTTGGTTTTTCAAGAAGATTTAAACATCTTAAAAAGGTAGATTTTCCACATCCACTTGGTCCTATAATTCCAAGTACATCTCCTTTTTCAATTGTTAAATCAATACCTTTTAATACCTCTTTTTTTCCAAAACTTTTTTTTAAATCTTTAACGACTAGCATGATTTAACCTCACTTCCATGATATGAATACATTTTGATAAGAACAATGTAATACACAAATAGATTAATCCTATTATCATTAATGGGAAGAAATAATCATACGTACGGGATGCAATGATATCGCTTGCTTTGGTTAATTCTATAATACCAATATATGCACCTATTGATGTTTCTTTTACTAGAGTTATAAATTCATTGCCTAGAGCAGGTAATATATTTTTTAAGGCTTCTGGTAATACAATTTTAGAAGTTACTTGGGAATAATGTAGACCTAGAGCATATCCTGCTTCAATTTGACCTTTTTTTACAGAATTAAATCCTGCTCTGATAATTTCTGATACATAGGCTCCACTATTAATACCAAAGGCTAAAATACCAACTAAAACTATGTTTACTGATACGGCTTTAAAAATAACATAATAGATAATCATTAATTGTAAAGTAGATGGAGTACCTCTAATAATCGTTACATATAATTTTGATAATTCATTCATAATTTTAAATTTATTGGTATTATCATATATGTTTCTTGATACAGCGGTTATTCCTCCTAATAGTATTCCTATTACAACTGCTCCTAAGGCTATTAATATTGTGTTTTTTAAACCTTCGATAATATATTTATATCTTCCATCATAAATTACACTATAATAAAATTTATCAATTATAGTTTGTTTCTTTTGTGTTTTTTCTGTTTTTAGGCCTAAATGTTTTAATAGAATATTATCAATTGTTCCATCTTCTTTTAATCTCTTTATTACCTTGTTTACTTTATTTAATAATTCTTGATTTCCTTTTTTAACTATCATACCATAATGATCTACGACTAAAGCATCATCTAATATTACCATATCACTTGTGATTAGTTCTTTTGCTGGAATTTCATCCATTGCAACAGCAGATACTTTATCATCTCTTAAGTCTTGCATAGCAGCCAAAAATTTCTTTTCTCTTACTACTGTTAGATATGGATAATTTTCGGTCAAATATTCATCAGCTACACTTCCTAATTGTACGGCAACTTTTTCATTTGTCAATTGAGAAGGGCTTTTAATTTTACTATTGTTTTTTACAATTAATATTTGTCTTGATTCCATATAATCAATTGTGAAATCCACTTCTTTTGCTCTTTCTTGGGTGTAACTGATACCTGCTGCACCAATATCACTTTTTTCTGTTTTCACCTCAGAAATAATAGAATCAAATGCTACATCTTTTATAACAAGTTCCATTCCCAATTCTTTAGCAATTTCTTTTCCAATATCAATATCTACTCCTACAATTTCTCCATTTTTATAATATTCGTATGGAGCAAATCCTGCTTCTGTTGCAAGGGTTAGTGTTTTCTTTTTGCTACCACATCCACTTACTAGAATCATTATGATTAAGAAAAGATAGATAATCTTTTTTTTCATATTAACACATCCATTCTAAAAAAAGGGGAAAGTATATCAATGCTTTCCCGATTTTGTCTATATTTTATAGAATTACCATTGCAATCGTTAAGATTAAAATATTTACTATTGCAATTAGTATGATTACTTTTGCAACCCATTTTAACCAAGTTGTGTACTCTACTTTGGCAAGTTCAAGTCCACCCATGATTGCTCCACAAGTTGGTGTAAATAAATTTACTAATCCATTTGCAGCAACCATTTCCATAATTGTTACTTCTACTGAGAATCCTAATTCGTTTGCTAAGGCTCCCATAATTGGTGTAGAAAGAGATGCTAAACCACTTGATGATGGTACTAATACGGATAATCCAACGTGTAGAATATAGTTAATTGGAGCAAATACTACTTTTGATAAATTACTTAAAGCATCTGCAGCATTGTAAATAATATAATTATCTAAATATGTTTGTGTCATTAATACTGATGCACCTCTAGCAATTGCAATTACTAGGATTACTCCTACCATATCGTCTGCACCATCAATGAATGTATCAACTAATTCATTTTCACCCATTTTATTTACAACACCAATTACAATTGTCATAATTAAGAACCATAATGTTGATTCTTGGAAATACCATTCTCCTAAAGGTAATCCTGTAATTGTTGAGAAGATTTTTCCTTTTTCGAATAATGTTACTCCAAAACTTCCCCAAGGGATAAATCCTACTATCATTACTACAAATGTTAATAAGAATAATAATAATGTTACTTTTTGACTAGATGTTAATTTTGCATCCTTTTTAACAGAATCTTCTTTTGGTGCATATGTTTCTTCCATATCTTTTCTTTCTTGCAAAGATAAGAATGTTGATCCTTTTGATTTTATTACTTTTTTAGCATATAGCATTACTGATATTGTTGAAATTGCGTATGTTGTTAACCATAATGCAACTCCTAATCCAATAATAATTGCTTGGTTTACTTCAATTCCTGCTGGAAGAGAGTCTATTGCTGCTCCTACGGCAAATGGATTGATGGTTGAACCAAGAACTCCTGATCCTGCACCAAGTAATACTATTGCTGATGCAACTAAAGTATCCATTCCTGCTGCTACCATAGCAACACTTAGGATGGCATAGAAACCAACTGTTTCCTCAAGCATTCCATATGTTGTTCCTCCAATTGAGAAGATAAACATTAATATTGGAATTAGTAAAAGTTCTTTTCCTTTTAATTTTTTGATTAGAACCTCAATTCCAGTTTCTAGTGCTCCTGTCTTTGTTGTTACTTTTAGGAATGCTCCTAAAATAAGTACGAATAAACAAATGTCAATGGCATCTGCAAATCCTAATATTGGTGCAAGCAATGTTTGTGATAGTGTTGCTCCCAATACTCCGCTACCATTAATCAATTCTTCTCCTTCAAATTGTGCTACTGGTAAGAAGTGAGTAATAATAGCCAACACAAAAGTTAGAATCAAAATTATTGTAAATGCTGAAAGAGTAAAGGATCTTTTTTGATTCTTCTTTTTTGAAGCATTGCGTCGTGCTTCTTTTTCTGTACTTTCCATTTTTAATTGTCCTCCTTTTCTTATAATGGTTGTACCTGTTTTTCCATTAATTGCATCTTTGGCTTTCTCCAAAGATGTAATAATAGACTTTTTATTATTGGAGTGTTCTAAAAAATACATGCATGCTTCAACTTTTGGAAGCATAGATCCTGCTGCAAACTCTCCATTTTCTATATATTGTTTGGCCTCTTCTGTTGTTATTTTTGATAAATTTTTCTCATTTTCTTTTCTAAAATTTATCTTTACTTGATCTACTGCTGTTAAAATTAACAATATATCCGCATCAATACTACTTGCTAGTAAGGCACTGGTGCGATCTTTATCTATTACCGCATCTACTCCTTTGTAACCATCTTCTGTTTTAATAACAGGAATACCTCCGCCTCCGCAAGTAATTACAATATTATGTTCTTCAATTAATTTTTTTATAGTTGATAATTCACATATTTTTTTAGGTTTTGGAGATGGAACAACTTTTCTCCATCCTCTTCCAGCATCCTCTTTATATATATCTCCACTTTCTGCCATTAGTTTTTTTGCTTCTTCTTCGGTGTAAAATGTGCCTATTGGCTTCGTTGGATTTTGAAATGCAGGATCATTCTCATCAACTTCTACTTGTGACACTACAGTTGCAACTCTTCTTCTCATGTTTCTTTCTTCGAATTCTCTTTCCATTGCCTGTTGTAAGTGATAACCAATGTATCCTTGTGACATTGCTCCACACTCTGGAAATGGCATGTCATCTTCTGTTGTTGTTGGATCAACTGCTGCTAATGCATTAAAAATCATTCCAACTTGAGGACCATTTCCATGTGTTATTATGATTTCGTGTCCTGCTTGAACTAAATCTGTTAGACTCTTTGCTGTTTCTTTCACGATTTCTAATTGTTCTTTTGGACTATTTCCTAATGCGTTTCCTCCTAATGCTACGACAATTCTACTCATCTTAATGTCTCTAACATTACAGCTTTGATGGTATGAAGTCTATTTTCTGCTTCTTCAAATACTCTTGAATGACTAGATTCAAACACCTCATCTGTAACTTCCATTTCCTTTAGTCCAAATTTATCATAAATATCTTTTCCTATTGTTGTTCCAATATTATGGAATGATGGTAAACAGTGTAGGAAAATTGCATTAGGTTTTGCATTATTCATAACTTCCATATTTACTTGATATGGTTGTAGTAAATTAATTCTTTCTTGCCATAATTCCATTGGTTCTCCCATGGATACCCATACATCTGTATAAATGGCATCTGCATCTTTTGTACCCTCCATGATATCTTCTGTTAGGGTAATTGTTCCTCCGGTTTCAGCGCAAATATCTACACAATCTTCGACAAGTGCTTTATCTGGGAATAACTCTCTTGGTGCACAACAAGTAAAGTGCATTCCAAGTTTCGAACATACAACCATTAAAGAATTTCCAACATTGTTTCTAGCATCTCCACAGAATACTAATTTTCTTCCCTTTAGATCTCCAAATTCTTCTTTAATTGTCATAACATCTGCAAGCATTTGTGTTGGGTGGAACTCGTTTGTTAATCCATTCCATACCGGTACTTTGGAATAATCAGCAAGTTCTTGAACGATAGACTGTTCAAATCCTCTATATTCAATTCCATCATACATACTTGCAAGTACTCTTGCAGTATCTGCTATTGTTTCTTTTTTTCCAAGTTGAGATCCAGTTGGACCTAGGTATGTAACTTCCATTCCTAGGTCTTTTGCACCAACTTCAAAAGCACATCTTGTTCTTGTTGAATCTTTTTCAAAAATAATTGCAATTTGTTTTCCTTCTAAGTAACGGTGAGGTTCTCCATTATGTTTTTTCTTCTTTAATCCTATTGCCACACTCAATAATTGTTCAATTTCTTCAGGAGTGTAATCCAATAGTTTTAGAAAATCTCTTCCTTTTAGGCTTCCCATTCAACTTCCTCCCTTACTAGTGGCATACTCATACATCTTGGACCTCCTCGTCCACGAGATAACTCTGCCCCATGAATTTCTATTACTTTGATTCCTTCTTTGCGAAGTACATCATTTGTTACATTGTTACGGTCGTATACAACTACTACTCCTGGTTCAATACATAATGTATTTGATCCATCATTCCATTGTTCTCTTTCTGCTCCTACTTTATCTCCTCCAGCACATGGAATTAGTTTTACAGGATGATGTAAGTATTTTTCTAAGATTTGATCAAGTGGTGCATTAATCTCTTTTACAATTAAATCTTCAAACGTATCTGGATCATATCCTTCTGTTATTTCAAATACTTGTAATGTTCCCATAATACCTGGATGGTATGTAAATGTATATTTATCAATTTGTGTAAATACTGTATCTAGGTGCATGAATGCTCTACTTGATGGAATATTAAATGCTAAAATTGTTTCAATTTTGCAATCTTCTGCAGCAAAATAATTTTTTGCTAATTGATCAATTGCTTCTGGTTGTGTTCTTTGAGAAATACCAATTGCAATGATTTTATCATTAATATTTAATAAATCTCCACCTTCAGTATGCCAGTCATAAGATCTGTCATAATATTTATTTACATTACGATACTCTGGATGATATTTAAAAATATATTCTGCATAGATTGTTTCTCTATTTCTTGTTTCAGAATACATTCTATGTAGGTCTATACCATTTCCTACACTTGCAAAATTATCTCTTGTAAAATATAGGTTTGGCATAGGTTTAGCAATAAATTTGTCTGGAGTTTGGATTAAGTCAACTAAAGTTTTTTCTACATCTTTCTTTTCATCATAGATATCTCCTACTTGAATTCCAGCCATTGTTGTTAATACTAATTCTTTTGGATCTTCAATACTTTCTAGATATTTACCAACTAATTTTTTGTATTTTACAGTATATATTCCTGCTTCTTCCATAAATTGTTTAATAAATTTTGAACGAATCCCACTATTTAGTGAAATTGTTTCTGCCATCAAGTCTTCTAGATATACTACTTCTACTCCGTTTTCTCTTAATACTCTTGCAAATTCATCATGTTCTTTCTGAGCATCAGGTAGAAATGGTATATCATCAAACAATAATTCTCCTAGACTATCTGGTGTAAGATTCAATAATTCCTTTCCAGGTCTGTGAAGCAAAACTTTTTTTAATTTTCCAATTTCGCTTGTCACATTTATACTTTTCATAACTCACCTCATATATATTCTTTTTTCATAGCACATCTTGCTATCTTAATATCAATTATACCACATAAAAAAAAGAAATCTAGAGCAATCGTCAAAATTTCTTTTTTTCTTTATTTTTCTCATTATTGTTAAATCGATCAATTCCATAATAGATTAAAAATATACCTACAGATATGTTTAATAATCTTGATAAAAGTTCTGGTATAAACTTCGAAAGTAAAGATCCTATCATGGCAATACCTGTTTGAAAGATTATAGTTGCAGATACCAATCCGATGCAAAATATAAATAGGTCTTTTTTCTTCATTTTATCTTCTATTATTTTTGTTGTTAAGACGCTTCCCCAAAACATAATTGTAATAGGATTAGATAACGCTAAGAATAGTCCTTGTATGATTATGTTTTGTGTTGTTGGATGAATTTCTATTCCTGGTATTATACTTATCTCAAAAGCGTTTAAGATAGTGCTAATACCAAATATGATTAATAATGATGATCCAAAAAAACGTAAGAAACGTTCTATTTTTTTGTTTTCTAATAATTTGCTTACTCCTATACTTGCTAAAAAAATGTAGAATGCATCAACAGATGCTATTACTAGTATTAATGGAATTGTAAAGAAAAAGCCATTATTTTTTGAGGTATGAAACACCAACATACACATTGGTCCAATAATAAATTGTAATATCATACCAAATCTTATACCTTCAATATATTTTTTCATATATTATCTTCCTTATCTTTTTTTCATCATATCATATTTTTTCTGAAATAACAAAAAAAGTACCATTCGTACTTCTTTTTAAAATATTTTACATCCGTTTTCTACTTTTCTTTCTGATGTTAAAATAACACAGCCCTCTTTTGTATCTATTCCTAATATTCTTACTTCACTTTTTACATCTGCAATTCGTATTGGTTCAAAATTTACAACTACAATTACTTGTTTTTGAATCAAATCTTCTGGTTGATAGTAATCTGTTATTTGGGCAGAGGATGTCTTAATTCCAAGTTCTTCTCCTAAGTCAATTTTTAATTTATATGCAGGTATCCTTGCTCTTTTGTTGATTCCAACCTCTATAATTGTTCCCACTCTCATATCTACTTGATTAAATTGTTCTACTGTTAACATGTTTCTCCTTAATCACTTACATCTATATCCAATGTAATACTAATTTTATAATCTTTATATTTTTCTTCTATTTCTTCATAAATTTTTTTATATAATTCTTCTCTATTTGTAACTTTAAAATCAATTATAATATCAAAGCATATGGTTTTATCTTCATCATCCATATAAAATCCATGCATTTGTAGTATTCCTTTATGAGAAAAGACAATATCATGAATATCTTTTTGAACTTTCATTATCTTTTTATCTTTTGTATTAACAGAGTATACTCCTATTGTATGAAGAATTACTCCATATTTCTCCATAATTTTTTTTGTAATTCTTCTTGATACTTTATCAATATCAGCAACAGTTAAAGTATCTTGCACTTCTATATGAATGGATCCTAAATACTTATCTGGACCATAATCATTTAAAACTAAATCAAAGGCTCCTAATACTTCTTTTTCTTTAGTTACTTCTTTTTTTATTTGCTTTGCTAAATTGCTTTCTATTCTAACCCCTAACATATTGTCTACGGATTCTTTTATCATTTCAATTCCTGCTTTTATAATAAACACTGATAAAAGAATACCGACATAGGCTTCTAGACTGATATGAAATACTAAATAGATAATAGTGGAGGCTAAAACAGAAATAGATAATATTGCATCATTAAAGGCATCTTGCCCACTTGCAACTAAAGAATCTGACTTTACATCATGACCTTTTTTCTTTACATAAATTCCCAATATAAATTTTACAAGGATTCCTGCTACTAATATGATGATTGTTGTGATAGTATATTCTGCTTTTTCTGGATGAATGATTTTTTTTGCTGATTCAAGAAAGGCTGTGATACCAGCATACAAAACAATTGCTGATACAATAAATGATGTCATATACTCGATTCTTCCATATCCATAAGGATGTTTCTTGTCTGGTTGTTTCCCAGCAAGTTTTGTTCCAACGATTGTAATGATACTTGATAGAGCATCACTTAAATTATTTACAGCATCTGAAATAATAGCAATAGAATTTGCAAGTACTCCTACAAAGGCTTTAAATCCTGCTAAAATAATATTAGCAATAATACTAATTATACTTGTTTTAATAACAATTTTTTCTCGATTCATTTTTATTTTCCTTTTTATGATTCAAATTTTACAATAAGATCTTGATTTCCCAAATCATCTAAATCTTTAATGGTTCCAATTTTTGTATACTGATAAGTTGTTTGAAATGTCTTATAAAATATTACAAGGCAATTATTTCCATATAACATAACATCCCCTTTATGTATTTCTTTTATGTCTGTTGGAGAAAAATTAACACTCTTATCTAAGTAAGCATATTTTTCATTACCATTTAATTCACTCATAGATAGTTCTAAGGGAAATAAATTATATATTTCCTTTGCTGATTCATTTGATTCTAAGTTTAAAATATATTCTTTATTTTTTATGATAACTTTCACATTTTTTGTTCCTTTCTCATCTATCTTTATTTCTTCTTTTTTTATGTTGTTACATCCAGTTATTAAAACTACTAGTAATAAGAAACATAATCCTATCAGTCTTTTTTTCATAACTATAATTTATTCCTTTACTCTTATTTTTAGCTATTTTATCATATTTTCTTAAAATTACTCTATTCTTTTATCATATTGTCTTTTTCTTTTTTGTTTTCTATTTTTATACTCTAATTTATACCATTTGATAAACTCATCTGTTGCACTGGTTCTATTATCACATCTATTTTCTCTTTCTTCATCTGTCATTTCAGCAAGAGTTTTATCACAATTGTTTGGAATAAAAACATACCAAAGATTTGATTTTGCTCTTTTTACTTCATGACCTCTTTTATTCGTAGAAAGATATCCTTTACTTATGCCAAAAAATTGATAAAACTCTTCTCCATCGTAAAAGGTAAGGCAATCTTGAAAAAAGCAACTTCTATTCTCTACCTTTTTCATTGTTTCTAATAAGCCTTCAATATTTTTACTCACTCCACTTCTTTTTACAAAGGCTCCTGGATATCCTGGGTTATCCGGATAATCTTCAATATAGAATCCTGAATCTGCTGCAAAAACAGGAGTGCCTAGTCTTTCGTATGCTTGTCTTGCTTTTTCTTTTGAAATCCACTGAATATCATTAATATTAGGTTCTTCTAAATCACATTTAAAGTAATGAATAGGAATTCCTTCCTTATCGAATTTTTCTTTTACTGAAATATATTTTCCATAATTTCCTGTCACATATGTTAAATTTTCCATTTTTCTTTCTCCTTTTATTCTATTCTAACAAAGGAAGAGGAAATATTTATGTCAGTTATCAAATTTTTCTAATAAATCTATTTTTACAATTCTATTTAAATAGAAATGTCTAATTTCTTGTTTTAATTCGCAAAAGGCTGCTACTCCCCATTCTGAATTCAGTTTTATTATTTCATAAGGATGAATTGTTCTTATCGTTATTTCTTTAGCATCTTTTGATTGGTATTCTATGATACATTTTCTTTTCTCTTGAATTGCTTTTTGTGTTTTTTCAAGGATCATTTGATTTAAAACATTTATTTCTTGATTCCTTTTTGGAATACCTATCTTCTGATTTAAAACATATCCTCCATATGGCCCTTTTATCGTATCAATATAGATTCCAGATTTTTCTATTTCATCTTTATAAAATCGTATCATTCTGGGACTTACTTCTAATTTTTCAGATAACTCTTTGATACTATATTTTCTACCTGTTGTTAAATATTCAAGCATCATTAATATATTGCTAAGTTTTGACATATACTTTTCTTTCTTATTTTTGTCTTGTTTTTATTAGTCTTTGATATAATTCTTTTTTTTGGGATTATTCTGTTGTAAAGAGTCATTATTTCCTGCTTGAATCACATCTCCTACAGTAGTAGTAGGTATTTTATCATGTTTTAAGCATCCATAGTATCCTACATAACATTCTATATCTTTTGAACCGCCTGATTCTAAATATTCATTTGCAAAAAACTCTAAACCTGGGTCTGTTGGATCTACTGCATAAATCATTGGAATATCTATATTTCTTTTAAATTCTTTGGCAAACAAAAACGCTCTACGAGGTCCTATTCTTGCTCCTCCTCTATCCATAATTCTATACATTGCACTATTTAATAAACCTTCTTTTTGATAATTCCAGTTTTCTATTTCTTTTATTCTTTTTTCTAATTCATTATCTTTTGGTAATTCTATATTTTTTTCTTTTAATAATTCTATTGCTTCTTTTATGTGTAATCCTTTTAGTTCTTCTTCTCTTACACTTGTAGAGGTATATTCTGTAATATTTTCTACTTTTTCTATTATATCCTCTTCGTTAAGATAGAAATAGACTTTTCTTTTTTCATTATCCAAACATAAAACTGTTCTTTTGTTTGGCATCATGAAGTGGGCTTTTTCTTCCCATGGAAGAGAATTAATAAATACTTCTTTATTATAAAATCTACTCCAATCTATTTGTTTTATAGAATCATTTTCCGATAAATCTTCTAGATATGGATTTTTCTGAAACATAATGTCCTTGCTATTAATATCTTCTTGACCTATGCAAGGAAACATTCTATTTATCTCATAATCTGGGTATCTTAATTCATACCATACAGCCATTTTTTCCATTAAGTCTACAATTTCTTTTATCATATTGTTTTCTTTTGAAGGAGAATATCCTTTCCCTTTTATCATATTTTTATAATACCATCTGATAAAATCATCTACCCGATTATGTAAAAAAATAGGTTCTACCATTCTCTGATTCTGATTTTCTATTTTTTCAAATTCTTCTATACTCATTTGAAACCCTCCAATTAATATCTCAGTTATTTAGTTTATCATAAATCTCTTATAAATTAGCTATTTTTCTTATTTTTTTAAAATAAAAATCGAACGAAATTGTTCGATTTATAAATAATATAGTTCATTGCCTTTATTATTGATTCAATAACTAATATCAAATCTTATTATATTTTAAGATACAAATTTATGAAAGCATAAATCTATAAATTCAATATCTGATATTTTTTGTTCAAGATATTTATTAAATGCTTTTTTATTCATTCCATCTTTCGTAATATCTTTATAATTTGGAAAATTATTTTCAACATTTTCTCTTTTAACCTCATATGTTTTACCACTGAAATTATATTTAATATATTTAACATTATCTATTAATGAAAATATAGAAACTGAATTATAAACTATACTTTTTTCTAAATAATAATTCTCATTTATATACCAATCTGTTATCTGATAATCAATTATTAATCCTAACTTTTCTGAATCGATTTCAAATACATAACCATATTCCGATAAAGGTAATGATGAGATTAAGTTTCCATCGTTACTATTATTCCCTACATACTTATTTTTGTATTTTATAATATTATCGATTCCTGATTTTTCTCTATTAAATGGTACAATTGGGACAGTATCTAAAGTATATTTTTTGTTGGTATCTACAATAATATATTCATTTTGAGTATTACTATTTACTCTATATACAGTATATAGGGGATTATCACATTCATAAACATACCCGTTTCCTGTTTTTATCGTACAAAATCTAGGTAATTGTTTTAATGAAATGACACTTATATAATCAATCGTAAATAATGATACTAAATAAAATATAAAATAAGTAATACAAATTACTAATCTTTTTGAATACTTATATTTTTTTGTTAATTTGCTAACTCCTATTAAAGATATTACAGCACCTATTACAGAATATATACTTCCCCATGAACTTTCTGATGCAAACATCGTCATAGCAGTAAATGAAATTAGAATTCCTAAAACTAATAATACAATTCCCAAATTATTTCTAATAATATTAATTTTTTTTGTAGAATAATCAATTGTATTAATAATATTTTCTTCTAATTTTTCTTGATATTCTTCTTTCTCTAATTTTTCACCACTTAATAATTCATTAATAGTAATATCAAGTTCATCACATAGTGGTTTAAATAAGGATAGATCGGGCATGTTTCTACCATTTTCCCAATTACCAATTGATTTATCTGTAACGCCCATTTTTTCTGCTAAATCTGATTGTGTCATTTTTTTCTCTTTACGACACTTGGCAATAAATTTTCCAATTTTTTCTTGATTCATATTTTTCTCCCTTCACACTAAGATCTTATAACTATTATAGTTCATTTAACAGGAAATGATTCTAGGGTTATTAATTATTACAAATAGGAAACATAATTTCTATCTATAATTTAACATATTTTTATCAATTTGGTGCATAATAACAATTTTAGATTGTAAAGTTAAAGAATTGTTATAAATGTGATATTAGGAATAACAAAAACATTAAGTAATAATACTTAATGCTTTTCCTTTTAAATTTTATAAGATTTCACCATTTCTATGGTTATCTATTTTTATTTACGAAATTCTTTCATTCCTCTAACAGAACCGCCATCCACTAATACATCCACTCCAGCAAGATAGCCATTTCTCTCATCTGCAACTGTTGCTAGAGCATATCCAAGTTCTTCTGGTTTTCCCATTCTCTTTTCACATGCAAGTGGAATTAAATTGCCACCATTTTCTTTTTCTAATTCTCCCATTCCAGTAGCAATTAATCCAGGGGATAGTGAACAAACACGAATTCCTTTTTCTCCAAATTCAAAAGCACTTTTTGCAGCATACCATGTAACAAAATTTTTGCTTATTGCGTAGGCAAGTCCTGCTTTTTGATAATCCCCTTTTATTTTATTAGCAAGCCATAATGTTTTCTTTAAAAACTTTTCTTCATCTTCATCTGCTAGATGATAATGTTTTGTTGGAAGCATAAGTTTTGGTAATTGATAAGCAGAGTTTGATGCAACATCTACAATAACACTACCACTTTTCATAACTTTACTAAATTCCTGATTCATATAAACAGTTCCTAAACCATTAATACGCATAATATCTTCTGGTTTACCACCCATAGCAGGAGATACTCCGGCAGAATTTATGACATTTGTAACTTCTCCTAAAGATGCCGCAAAATTTGCTAATTCCTTAACAGATTCTCTTTTAGAGGTATCACATGCTTTAGGATGAACTTCAAATCCTAATTGTTCTAATTCTTGTTTTGCATTTTCTAGTTTTGATTCCGTTCTTCCACTAATTACAATTATTTTATTTTTATCCATATATTTAGCGGCTTCAAGTCCCATTCCAGAACCTCCGCCAGTAATTACAACTACTTTTTTCATACTTTCACCTATCCTTACATAGTAAGTATAACAAAAAAAAGTAGAAGTTTCTCTACTTTAAATGCTTTTTTTCTATATTTTACAATTATTCTAATTATCTATCTTTGTATATTTAAATGCATAATGTGATTTTTCATTACAATCTAATTCTTTATTATTATGTTTGCATATTGCCAGTATTTGTCTACCCTCATCATAAAATGTGACAATATTATCTGAAATAGTATAACTTGCATTTGCTAAATCTTGCGTTTTTGTTCTTAAGGCATAATTACCGGTTCCATCACATTCTAAAAAATAGTCTTCTTTTCCCCCTTTTGTTTCATTATTTGGGCCGATTTGATACACTCTCTGGTTTTCTATAGTTGCAATCCAACTTCCTTTCAATATATCGCTCTTATTTTTCTTAATATTGCATCCTGTCATTAATATTGTTACAACAATTATCAGTATAGAAATTATTCTTTTTTTCATAGAAACCTCCTATTATCAATAGTATCAACTATTTTATCTTTTAATTATATCGTAATATTTCTATTTTGTGAATAAAAAAACCCTAACCTAAGTTAGAGTTATATTTTTATTGGTAGCGAAGGAGGGGATCGAACCCCCGACCTTTCGGGTATGAACCGAACGCTCTAGCCAGCTGAGCTACTTCGCCATCTCGCTGTTCGTATTTGATTGTATCAAATTCATTGTTTTTTTGCAATACTTTTTTTGTTTTTCTTTACAAAAATATTGAATTGTGGTAATATTTGCCTTAATGGAACGGAGGATGATTTATGCGTAATATTTATAAAGGTCCATTAAGGAATTTATATATATCAAAACTTGATATTCATGATGGGGCAATTGTTTCTCTTGAATATGCCAATCCTATTGTAAAAAAGGATTTATTATTTTATAAAAATATTCTTGGGGCCTATATTTCTTTTGAACATGGTACTGTATTACCTGATTGGTATGAGGCAAAAGATTTTGTTTTACATCAGTTATATTGTAGAGATTATAATATTGATGATCATATTGCATGTTCTTATATTAATGAGAAGGAAATTTCATATTCACATACAGTTTCTGATGAAGAGTTTAAATGTTTAAAAAAGAAATTTCGAGAAATGAGAAAGAAAAAGAAGTAATTTTTAATTTACTTCTTTTTTTAATACTCTTTTATATTGTTTTGGGTCTTCTACGGTTTCTTTTCCAAGAATTATTTCTGAATACTCTCCTAAATGTGTATATATATCACCATATGCTACCCAGGTTGTATCATCTACAATATTGTTAATTCCTCTTGCTCCTGTTTGTCTTTGTTCTGCTTGAGATGCAATTGCCTCAATATAATCATCCCCTATTGTTAGTTTTACTCCTAATTCTTCAAATAACCTTTTTTGAATTCTTATGGCTGATTCATCTGACTCTAGCATTATTCTTTTTATTGCTTGAACATCTAAGTCATTTAATTTTATAACAGATACTCTTCCCATAAATTCTTCTGGCATTTTTGCTTTTTTCACAAAATCTTCAATTGTTGCTTCTTTATTCTTTTGGCCTTTTTCTATATTTCCTCCAAAACCTATATCATTTTTTTGCTTTAAATTTTTGTATACATCTTGGAAGGCTCCACCTAATATCACAATCATATTGCTTGTATCTAATTTTACTATTTCTCCTTTTAATTTGGTGTCTTGACATGCATCATATGTTGATCCTTCAATAAATGGAAGTAATACATTTAATACTCCTTTACCACTAATATCATCCTTATTAGTGGATCCTTTTTTATCTATTTCGTCAAAGAAGACAATTGCATGTTCTGCTAAATCTTTATTTTTTTCGCATGTCACATATAAATCCCATAATACCTCTTCAATATCTTTTCCGACATATCCAGGCATTGTTAATTGTGTTGCATCAATCTTAAAAAATGGACGATTTAGATATTTTGCAATCAATTGCATCATTTTTGTTTTTCCTGATCCTGTTTGTCCCGTTACTAATAATCCTCTTCTTTTACTCTCTTTATATTGTTCCTTTCTAGCAATTTCTACTAGTACTCTTTTTGTTGGTTCATCTTGAGCAATTAGTGTTTTTCTAATATTGTCATACAAATCCACTAGGTCTATATAATTCTTTGGTTTCTTTGATGTTTCCTCTGGTGATTCCTTTAATTTTATTGATGATTCACCTTTTTCGCTTGCTTCTATTTGTATGTCTAGTGATTCTAACATTTGTTCTATTTCTTCTTGTTGGTTTTTTATTCCTTCTCTTAACTCTTTCAATTCCTCTAGACTATATATTCCATCTATAATTTCTAAGAATATTTTTGTTAAATCTGAACGAACTTCATTTGTGTGAATTGCCTTTTCAAATTCTGTTTCTTCTCTATCATCTATATCAGGCTCTTGATTTTCGTTTACTTCGTTTGATTCCTTTATTGGTTCGGGTTGTCCTTCACTATTCTCATTTTGTTCGGATTGTTTTATCATTTGTTCTGCTTCTTTCATACTGTTTACAATACTTTGCACATCCATTGGGGCACAATATGTTTTTTCCCCCTCTTTATATACATAATAAACTATTTTTTTACATTCATGATTATAGATTGTAATAGAATCCGTTAAACTTTTACTATTCATTTGTTCATTCAATTCTGACAGATATAATACATTACTATACCCAATTGTTTTAGATGAGTTTAAAAGATTCACATCGATGATTGAAGAATATTGTATTCCATTTTTATCTTTAAAAATCTCCGTTTCTTCATCAAAGGCACCGATTTCTGTATGACTTGGATAATATAAGTAACTATTTTCATCTAAGTAAACTCTGTTCATTATTGTTACGATTGATTTCTTTGTCATTCCTAATTTCCCCCCAGTAGTCTATATTATAAACAAATAAAAAGAATTCGTAAACAAATTCTTTTTATTTTTTTTCACTTTTTACGATTTCTTCAAAACATTTTCCTTTTTCCTCAAAGTTTTTAAAGAATTCATAACTTGCTGCTGCTGGAGAAAGCAAACAACTCATATTTTTTTTCGTATATTTTAAGGCTTCTTCATGGGCCTCTTCTAAAGTATTTACAAATATTATATTTTTATTTGTTGACTTTAATTCTTTTCCAATTGTTGTTCCTGTTGTTGGCATACAGATGAAGTTTTCAATATCACTTGTTTTTAAATATTTGATAAAGTCTTGATAATCAATTTTTCTGTCTAGTCCACCAAATATTAAGGTATTTACATTTCCAATTGCTTGAATAGCATTTATGGTTGCAGCTGGTATTGTTGCAATAGTATCATTATAAAAATGAATGTCATGATATTTTCCAATATATTCCATTCGATATTTTAAACCCTTAAAATTTTCAATTACTTTGATGGCTTTATTGATATCAAAGTTCATTATTTTTGTAACTGTTAATGCAAACATAATATTTTTTAAATTATGATCCCCGATAATATTTCTTTTTCCATCAGTATATATTTTTTCATCATTGATATAGACATCTTTTCCTTTTAATCTTGTTGTATTTCCCACTCTATTTTCATTATCAAACCTTACTGTATAAATATTACTCTTAATAGATGTTTTTTTCATAATATCATTTAAGTAATGATTATCATCAGAATAGATAAAATAATCGTCTTTATCTTGATTTTTGGCAATGTTCATTTTATTTTGATGATAGTGTTCAAGTGTTCCTGCATGGTCTAGGTGATCTTGATATAGATTTAATATTAGGGCAATATGAGGACTCACATGAATGAATTCTAACTGATGAGAACTCATCTCTATTACTAATTTTGTATCTTCTTTATAATTGTCAATTTCATCTAAAACAGGAACTCCAATATTTCCTAATAAGTATGTATCTTTCCATTGGTCTTTTATAATTTCATATATTAGAGATGATGTTGTTGATTTTCCTTTTGTTCCAGTTATTCCTATTATATTATTTTTATAAACTTCTAGTAGTAATTCTAATTGAGATGTTATTTTATCCTTTATAGAAGTAATATCAATATCTTTTAGACTAATTCCAGGACTTTTTATGATCATGTCATATTGATCTAGACTATTTAAATAAGCATCTCCTGTAATACATTCAACATTTTCATCTTCTATTGATATTTCTTTTTTATCAAGTATCGTTAGTTTTTTATTTGGAAGATGTTTTCTAATAAAATGATATGTTGATTGTCCTTCTCTTCCAAAACCTAAAATTGCTATTTTTTTATCTTTTAATTTATTTATTATTTTTTCAATCATATTGTCTCATTTCCTTCTTTACTAATTCATTATATTCATCTGGTATAAAGTTTTCTTCATTATATTTTAAAATACTATCTTCCAATATTTCTATTGAAAAATGATTCTTATAATAATCCAGTAAGTAACCTTGCTCCCCTTTTTTTATTGCTTGGCAGACTGCTAGTCGTGCTTCTTCGTATGTTCCTACACATTCAAAAGGTTTTTCTTTAGAATGTCCCGTTGTTTCTAAGAACATAGGTAGTAAGTCTTTTCTTTCATATAAATCTTCTCCAAATATTTTGATTCGTTCTTCTTTTGATAGAAAAGGACTTAAAATAATGTAGATAAATAAGCATTTCGGACAATTACAACACCATTTCCATTCTTTCTCTTTACTTCCTAAATTACAACTTTTAAATACTTCATGATACTTTTTATAATGGGAAAATAGTTTTGCAATATTATATTCTGATAAACCTCTTAATAGGCTGAAATACTCAATATCTAAGTTCATTGTATATTTCATATATTCACGGAAATCTTTTTCAAATTCATATGTTTTTGAATATTGATGATTAATATTTGTACCAATAACCGTTGCTTGATTTGCACTTGATTCATTTGATAATACAATATTCCTTTTTCCTTCTAGATAGGCACATAAGTATGAGATAACAGCAATTAATGAAGATAACGGAGTGTGTCCGTTTAGAAATCCTTGTTTGTTTAATTCTATAATTCCTGGATCCAGCTTTCTTGTTACCTCTACTCTTTTATTAGATTGATATCCTGCATATTCTGCACATTTTATAGAAGGAGTTTTTGCATTTATAATAAGCACTTCATTATCTTCATTTTTTAAAATTTCTAAAGATACGCAAGAGTCTTTTCCTCCTCCAACACAGATTAAATTTCCATTTCCATGATATTGTATTTTTGGAAGAGTTGTTTTTTCATGTTCACATATAATATTAAACAATTCATCTTCTGTTGTTTTAATATGATTTCGATACAAGAATTCTCCTAGTCCATTATAATATAATTTTTTTAGAAATTTTATTTGTTTTTCATCTATATATCCTGCTTGAATTCTAATGGTAGGTGAACAAGTACTTTTTACATAACTAATTAATTCAATTAATCCAATTTGAAATAGAAATGTCTCTAAATATTCTTTTTGAATATTATTTTTATTTTTTATTGGAATCTTTAATTCTGGATTAAATTCTTTTAAATTTGGTATTTCAAAATGATAAATAATATCTATTTCATCTGTTATTTTATAATCATAACTTTTATAGAGAAATTCTGGATATTGTTCTCTGTATTGTCTAAATTTATTTTCTTCCATTTTAATATCTCCTTATCTTACATTTACATTTTGATTAAATGAATCAACAATTCTTAATATATCTTTTGAGGTATCTCTAATTTTATTTAGAGTAAAACCTTTTAATAATTTTCTATTTGCATATTCTAATTCTAATTCATAGATTTTTTGTAGTAAACTGATTAGTTTTTTATAGGATCCTTCTTCTCCTGTTATATCATCAAACCATTTATTGATATCATAGATTTCTCCATTAATTCTTAAATTTGCCAGTGTATTAATAAAGGTTCTATTTTCTAAGATTTGTTTGCACACATAACTTTCTAAATAATATGAATTTGAATTATATTTATGACTTGTTTCTTGATTGATTGCTCTTATGGTATTACTAATTTCAGGATTGGTGTCATCAAATGCTTTTATAATGTTTATAACATCTTCTGTTTGTTTTGTATTAATTATTTCTTCTAGCAAATAAGAAGATGCTTTTTTTATAAATTTTAAATCTTCTTTTTGATAGATTCTATAGGTTAATCCTGTTCTTAAATAAATATATTTTTTTGTTACTTTTATTTCATTTTTATAGGAATTTACTGCATGATTAAATTCATGCACTAAATTATCAATTAAATCTACAAGATTGGTTTCTTTATAGTTTTGTAATACCATATATTTTTTTGTTTTATACTCTTCCCCTATTTTTATAATTTTAGATGAATAAAATGCTTTTACGTGCTTATCTTTTTCATTGCTAATCATAATTTGTATTTCTTTGAATGTATCTTTTATTAGATTTTCTTTTGATATTCCATATTTGATAATAAATGCTGGAATAATGATATATAGTAAATGTCTAATGTTATTATCATATTGATAGGTATTGCATATTTCATCAATAAATTTTTTTTCTCTTTGAATGATTAAATTAGAATCCATTGATATCACCTATTTTTATTATAGCAAATTCTCGTTATTTGATAAATCAATTCTCTCAATATTTACAATATCTTTAATTGGAATTTGTATCTTATCTTGTATTTCTATTATTTTTTTATAGGTGTCTATTTTCTTTAGCGTTCCTGTTATTTCTTGATAAGTTCCTCCTGTTTTTTTCTGATCTTTTAAAAAGTATGTCACTTTTATGGTGGCTTTTTTTGATGGTTCTAATTCGTTTAGGATTTGATCAAGTCTTTCTAATGATTCTTCTGTTAATGTTATCTCTTTTCTAGTGATTCTTTCTGTTTCTTTTATTTCATCCGAAAAACCTGTTAAAGCAGCAAATGGGGAAAATTGTGCTGCTCGTGCTTCCATTGGTTGTCTTGGATGACGTTTTGATGTTGGATGAGGAAGATTTATAATATCTTCATAAGGATTTTTATTCTTTATGTCCTCCAATTTGTTGATTTCTTTCAATCATGGTTCCTCCTTCCTCTAAGTTCATTCCTTTTACAATTGCGTTTTTTCCGTATTTGTCTTTTATCTGAAGTAATACTTGTTGAAGTTCTTGTTCACTTTGTTCTTTTTGTTGTTGTTTTTCTTTTTCTTCATAGTCTGTAAATAATTCAAGTTGTTCTATCTTATTCGTTTCACTTCCTACTCTTTCCACATTTCCAGCTGTTATATTAATTCTTCTTGTTGTTAATTCTTTATTGATAATATTATCAAATAATTTTAATGTTTTTTCTAATAATATTTTAGATGATGAGGTTTTTTCTTTTAATCTTATGGTTCCATGAGCATGCTTTGGCACTTTTCTTCCATAGTGATCAATCATCATTTCACCATGATAGTTTTTTTCATTTTCTTTGTCATATCCAATATTTAATACAATTTGATCCGTCCATAATTTTTTTCTTGCCAAATCTAGAGCAAGAGAATCTGTCATTTCCTTTACGATTAGCCTCGTATGTTCATAGTCATATGGTTTATGAAGTACTTGTCCTGTTGAAATACTGTTCACTTTTGGTTTATATTTTTTTACATCACTTAATGTACAGGGTTCCCATCCCCAGGCATGATCAATTAAAAATTCTGCATTAATTCCAAATAATTTATATAATAACTCTTCATCATCTAGGGACTTTCTTGCAACATCTCCCATAGTATACATATTATATTCCGCTAATTTTTTGGCAATTCCCGGCCCCACTCTCCAAAATGAGGTAATTGGTTTATGATTCCATAATAGTTTTTTATAATAAGTCTCATCTAATCCTGCAATTCTTACTCCATATTCATTTGGCTCCATGTGTTTTGCAACGATATCCATAGCAATTTTTGCAAGATATAAATTTGTTCCAATTCCCCCGGTTGCTGTAATTCCTGTTTCTAAATAAACATCTTGTATCATTTTTGTAATTAATTCTCTAGGTGACATTTTATATGTTTTTAAATAATGAGTAATATCACAAAATACTTCATCTATGGAATAAGAAAAAATATCTTCTGGTGCAATATATCTTAAATATATATTATAGATTTTTGAAGAATAGTTCATATAATATTTCATTCTAGGTGGAGCAATAATAAAATCTAATTCTTTTGAGATATCTTGATCTAATTCTTCTTCTAAAAAGCTTTTTCCACTAAACTTTTTATTATGATTATTTTTCTTTCTTTCTTGATTGATTTCTTTTACTTTTTGAATCACTTCAAAGAGTCTTGCTCTCCCCGGTATTCCATATTTTTTTAGAGATGGAGATACCGCCAGACAAATTGTTTTTTCTGTTCTACTACTATCTGCTACTACTAGGTTTGTTTTTAAAGGGTCAAGCCCTCTTTCTTTGCATTCTACAGATGCATAAAAACTTTTTAAATCAATACAGATATATACTTTTTCCATGCATCTTCACCTCTTTATTTATTATAGCATTCAAACATTTGTTTGTGAATAAGAAAATTAAAAAACTAGATTCCTCTAGTTTTAAATAGATGCATCATATATCTCATCAATTGCTTGTTTTAGGGCTGAATTAAACTCATCTTCTGTTTGATATGCATATACGTTTTGTAGAAGAGCTCTTGAAAAGGATGCAATCATTTTATTGTTTTTCTTTAATAGTTCACATGCTTTATCTGTTGTATATCCTCCTGATAAGGCAACTATTCTTACCACACATTCATATTCATATAAATCTTCATATAAGTTTTCTTTTGTTGGTATTGTAAATTTAAACATAATTAAATCTTCTTTGTTCCAAGTATCTAACTTGTTTTTTATTTCTTCTTTTAAAATCGTTTCTGCTTCTTCTTTATCTGTAATATTTATATCTACTTCTGGTTCTATAATAGGAACTAATCCATTATCACAAATTACTTTTGCAAAAGCAAATTGTTGAT
>CAMOQR010000014.1 GCA_946623125.1 uncultured Caryophanales bacterium
AGTCTCCATGACTAATAATTAGATAGTGAATTTTAGATATTCCATTTTTTCGTAAATTTGGTTGGAGATTTTTGTAAAAAATATTCTTTGATTGGATTCCTCCGGTATCTAGTAATATATTTATATGATTAATCTGTATTAGAATAGAGTCTCCTTGTGATACATTCATTATTTCTATCATTTTCGTATTATCTATTTTAGGTATCAGAAAATGAAATATTAGAATTATTAGAAAAATATATATTATTTCTTTTTTTTGAATTATTAAATATAAAAAAATGATTACTCCGTATCCTACATATAATAATAAATGGGATTTTTTAAATGGGATTTTTCCAAAGTTTATTTGACTTAAGAATAGAGAGCTTTTTTCTAAGATTATTATTAAAAAATTATAAATTGGATATAAAGGTTTTATGATAAAAACAATTAAAGTGAAGGGAAAAAGAATTATACTAACGTATGGAACATAAAATAAATTATAAAAGATACTTAAAAGATTTATTTGACTAAAATGGTATAAACTTATAGGAATACTTACTAGAAATGATGCAATAGATGTTTTTAAGAGAGAAATAACATAGTTTTTACTTTTTAATTGTTCTGTTAATCTAAGTAATGAAAAAGAAATCAAATAAGAATATTGAAATCCTACTTCCCATAGATAATTTGGATTTACCATTAGAGAGATTGATATTATTATTAAGAATATATTTTCTTTTTTGATGTAGAAATAATAGATTTGATTGATTCTAAAAAATATATAAAATAGAACTCCTCTTAAAATAGATGGAGATAATCCTACTAAAAATAAATAACCTAATAAAACTGTAGTGATCATGTAAAATGTTTTTTCTTCTCCTATTCTTTTTTTTAATATTTTTTCTAATATAGAAGATAATAGTGTTATATGCATACCACTTATGGCAAATAAATGACTAATTCCATTTTCTTGATAAGAATATATTACTTTATATTCTATTAATGATTTATCTCCTAATAAAAAGGTAGATAGATAAGGTTTATTATTTATATTATTTTTTATTAGTTGTTTCATTTTATATAAAATATTTTTATTTTTTTTTATAATTTTTATATGATTCGTTTTTATTATGACTATTGAATTCATTATTTCTTTTGATCCTTTTATTTGTATTTTATCTCCTATGTCATAAGAATTCTTTTTTTTAGAGTAGTCATATATTACTAGTTTTTTATTTTCCTTTATTTCTATTTTTTTTATATTTTCATATTCCGTTATATTAATAATAATTCCTTCCTTTGGCGTTTGATATTTATTATTAAGTCCTAGTCTTATTATAGTAATTAGGAGTGATATTATAAAAATAAGATAGAAGATAGAATCAATTAATAATGCTTTCCTTAATTTGATCATAAATATTATCACCTATTCCAGGTACTTTTTTTAAATCTTCTATTGATTGGAATAATCCATTTTTTTCTCTGTAGTCTATGATATCTTTTGCTTTACTTTCTCCTATTCCTGGAAGAGTCATTAATTGTTCTTTAGATGCAGTATTAATATTGATTTTGTTTGTTTCTGATGTGTTTTCAATACATGCATCATTTTGTAATGTTTTCTCTGTTCCTTCTATACACTTTTCATGTACTCTTTCTTCTATTTCTTTTGTTTTTTTAAAGTCATTTACTTCTTCTTTACTATAGATAATAATTACCATTTCATCTTTAATTTTTTTGCTTAGATTTATCATAGTTGTGTCTGCATTTTCTGTGAGGCCTCCGGCCATTTCGATAGCATCCATTATTCTAGAGTTTTCTTCTAAAGAATAAATACCTGGAATATTAATTTCTCCTTTTATATCAACTTTTAAATATACTTTATCATTTTGTTTTACTTGTTTTTCTTCTAATTTTTCTTCTACAATAGGTTCTTTTATCTCTTTTTTATTATGAATGATGAAAAATACTATTAGTGCTATTGTTCCAGTTATTATTATGATTCCTAATAGTATTTCTTTTCGGTGTCTATATTGAAATGTCATAATAATTCCTCCTAATGTATTATTCGAAAAAAAAGAAAAGATTTTCTAATCTTTTCTCATTTTATTTATTTGTTTTACTTTTATTACTTGTGGTTCTTCTGCAATATTTTCATCTTCTGATAAACCGATTGGAACTTTTTTCATTAATTCTTCTTCTACTTTAAAAATATCATCTGTTTTAATTCTACCACCTGCCGTTTGATGAGTTCCTCCTCCATTCATTTCTGATAGAATGGCTCCAACATTCACTCTTTTTCCACTTCTTGCGGATATATGAACGATTCCTGGTTCTATAAAACCAATGGTGAATGCTGCATCAATTCCACTGAATTTCATCATTCTGTCTGCTGCTTTTGCATAATCTTCTTTTAAATAGACCTCACATGGATGATTACGATTTAAAGTAAATGATACCTGGATGGGATCTAATAATGATTCACTGTATTTTTTTATAATTGTTCCATTAATTATTAAATTACTAATTCTACAAAAGCTTTCAAATTCTTCTAAAAATAGACGATTCACATAATCTATGTCTGCTCCATTATTGATTAATTTTTCTGCAACATCATGAGTATGTGATGTTGTATTTTGTTTAAAACGTTTTGTGTCTAATGAGATACCTGCCAAAAGATAATTGGCAATTTCTGGATTATATCGAACACGATTACCGTTTAATACTCTACTTACAATTTCACAAGCACTTGATGCTGCTTCTGATATATACTTGTCTTCTGTTTGAATAGATGTTGGTCCTTCTGAATGATGATCAATTACGATTACTTTTTTAAATAGGTCTAAGCAATCACCTACTGATATCATTTCTTGCTTATTGGTATCGGCTACAATTAAAAGGGAATTACTATCCACTTTACTTAAGAATTGATTTTTGTTTATAATATGATATTTTTCTCTGTTAATGTCAATAATTTTTTTGACACCTGGTTCTATTTTAGAATCTTCATCATTTATGATAATATAGCATTCTTTTCCATACTCCATGGCTAATACGGATAAGCCTAAGCATGAACCTATGGCATCAAAATCAGGACTATTATGGCCTATTATAAATATCTTACTACTTTTTAGCATATTTCTTTCTAAATGTGCTCGTAATTCTTTTATGCTAGATATCATATTTTCCCCTCTTTCGTAATTAGTCCATATTATAACATTTTTATTCTTTTTTTTCAACAAATATATGTAAAAAGCAAATTCAAATTGAATTTGCTTTATATTCTTCATATACTTTTTCTTCTAATAAAGGAATTACTTTGTTCATGTATATACTTTGATTTTGTTCTTTTACTTCTTTCATCTTTTTTACTTTCCATATTTGCATCATTTCTTTTGTAATATTTAAAATATCATAAGTAATTTCTTCTTTTAATAATATGTTTTTTATTTGGTTTAATTCTGAAAAAGAATATTTTTCCATATCTTTTCTCATTTCTGAATGAGCATTTTCTAATGAAATATTATTCTTCATGATATTCTCTCTTATCTCTAAGTAGTAATATTCATCATAAATGATATCTGTTAAAACATGGATATAGTATCCAATTAAAAAGTCTTTTTGATACTCTTTTTTTGCTTTTGCTATATAATCTTTAATTGATTTTCTCCATTCTTGATAATCTTTTTTTCTTTGGTGCGCCATCCAGCGGACCTCTTTTGGAGCAAGTCCATCTATATTAGGAGAATCTGGGGCGATAAGGCCTAAATAATAATCATATGATGTAATACCCATTTTTTTACCACAGTACTCGCCAACTTTTAAATGAATTGTCGTGCTTGGCATACTCTCATCCTCTTTCCATTGCTATATGGTTTTCAATATTTACTTTTTGTACAATAGTTAATGCAGCAATTAAACAGATTGTATAACTTCCTCCATAACTCATAAATGGAAGTGGTACTCCTGTCATGGGAATTAGTCCCATAATACCTAGTAAATTTACCGCTATATGAATAAATATATAGGTTGCTACTCCATAGCAAAGAATTGCTCCTCTGTTTGTGGGAGATTGCCTTCCAATTATTAGTATTCTTAATAATACGATCATATACATGATGAGTAAGAATATTCCGGTTATAACACCTAATTCTTCTACAATAATTGCGAAAATAAAGTCTGTATATGGTTCTGGTAGGTATAAATATTTTTGAGTTGAGTTTCCTAAGCCTACTCCTGTTAATCCCCCATTATTGATGGCAATATAACAATTGCATACCTGATTTCCATCCTTTAGAATTCGATCGCATGGATTGGATATATCGAATCTTTCTAATTGTCTTTCTTGTAATAATTGTTTTCCCATACCTAATATAGCAATACTTCCTAGTGCTATTATTGATAAGCCAATAAATAGTATTTTATATTTTATTTCTTTTGCAATAGGAATTGAAAAGAAAATTACGGCAACTGTTACAGCATAAATAATTGTTGTTCCTAAATCTGGTTGAACAAATATTAAGCCAGCTATAATAATACAAATTCCTATCGGAAATAGGCTCTTCCACCAACTGTTTAGTTTCTTTTGATTTTTCTCATAGTATTCAGCTAAAAAAACAATAGTAATTACTTTTGCAAATTCTGATGGTTGAATACTAAATGGTCCTATTTCAAACCAACTGATTGCTTGATTTTTCGCATTACCATATATTAATAATGATACTAAGGCTGCTATACATCCTATTAGTAGTAATTTTGATGCTTTCCCATAGACACTTGTTGGAAATAGTATCATGATAAGAAAAAGAACACTTCCAACTAGCAAAAAAAATGCTTGTCTCATAAAATAATTATATGGACTTACAGCATGTGACATATATGCTGTAACATTTGATGCTGAAAAGACCATAATGAGTCCCATGATAAATAATAATACTGTTATTATTAATAAAGTTTTATCTATGTATTTTATTTTTTTTACCATGATATTCTCCCTTCTACTATAAATATACCATATATCCATTCTATTTTATCATTTTTAGAAATAAAAAGCGCACAATTTTTGTCAATTAACATAGCATATATTAGTAAAGGAGGATGCTATGTATTACTATGGTAATGGAGGAGCATGTTGTCCAAATACTACTGCTTCGTATGCTTATCCTGTTAGTTGCTGCTCTGGGAATAATTATGCTATTATTTTAGTATTATTTATTTTATTAGTTATTATATTAGGTTGCAGAAATGGTAACTAATTTAGAACTCTTAGGAGTTCTTTTTTATTCTCTTTCCTATATTTTTCTTTTCTTTTTCCTGTTTTTTTGTTAAAATATATGTTGTTGAGGTGGTTACTGGTGTTAAAAACGAAAGATTTTTTAGATGAAAAGGATAAGAGACTACGTCTTGTTAGTAAAGAAGTTAGTTTTCCTTTAACAAAAAAAGATAAAGAATTGATTTCTCAAATGATTCAGTATTTACATGATAGTCAAATTGAGGAATTATCTGAAAAATATGATTTACGTCCTGGAATGGGGCTTTCTGCTATACAGTTAGGAGTTGCAAAACGTTTTTTCGTTGTTGTTTATGAGTATGAAGAAGGAAAGTTTGAAACTTATGTTTTAGTTAATCCAAAGATTATTAGTAATTCCATGGAAAAGATATACGTAGAAGAAGGCGAAGGATGTCTTTCTGTTAATCGACCTGTTGAAGGAATTGTTCCTCGCTATGCTAGAGTTACTATGGAAGCATATGATATTGATGGAAATAAAATTCATGTTCGTGCTAGAGAAGATTTATCTATTTGTTTTCAACATGAACTTGATCATTTAAATGGAATTTTATTTATTGATCATATTGATCCAAAGAATCCATATAAAGGAAAAGACCAGATGCGTCCCATCTAGTCTTTTTTTTATTCCTATATAAAATCTTTATATAAATTCTTCATGATCTTCTAATCTTACACTTACTAGTTTCGAAACACCAGATTCTTGCATTGTTATTCCATATAAAGTATTTGCATATTCCATTGTTTTTTTCTTATGTGTAATAATTAGGAATTGTGTCTTATTTTTATAGTGATTTAAATATTTACCAAATTGAGAAACATTTGCTTCATCTAAGGCTGCTTCTACTTCATCAAATAAGCAGAATGGTACAGTTCTTACATTTAATATGGCAAATAATAAACTGATTGCAGTTAGAGTTTTTTCTCCTCCTGATAGAAGAGAAATTGTTGTTAATTTTTTTCCTGGAGGGGATGCAACAATTTCTATACCTGTTGTTAGTAAATCATCAGGATCTGTTAGTTTTAAATCAGCATTTCCTCCGCTAAATAATTCTTTAAATACTTTTTTGAATTCTTCTTTAATTTTTTCAAATGTTGTTTGGAACTCTTCTTTCATGACCTCATCCATCTCTCTCATAATTTCAAGTAACGTATCTTCTGCATTTTTTAGGTCATTTTTTTGTTTTTGTAAATATTCATATCTAGTATTTACTCTTTCGTATTCTTCAATAGAGTCTAGATTTACCATTCCTATTCTTTTCATATTCTCTCTATATACTAAAACTTTTTTTCTAGCCTCTTCTGGTTCTATATCTAAAATAAAATCACTTTTTGCTCTTTCAAAAGTACATTCATGATCTGTTGATAAGACATTTAACATATTATCTAATTTTACATCTGCTCGATTTATTTTTATATCTAAATCCTTTGATTCTTTTTCTAATAATCTTAGATGCTGATTTTTCATTTTTTCTTCTGCTTGACTATCTTCTATTTTTTGTTTCAATCGACTTATCTCATTATTAATACTTTGAATTTTGATTTCTAATTCTTCTTTTCTTGTGGTTTTTTCATGGTATTTTCGAATAAGTTCTTCTTCTTTATCACTAATTGTGTTTGCTTTAATTGCATCCATTGCTTCTAGATTTCTTTGTACTAATAATTGTTCTTCCATCTTTTGTCTAGATTCTTTTTGCTTATTTTCTATTGTCTCTTTTTTGTCAACTAATTCTTTTGATTTTTGGAATAGTTTTGATTCTAATTGACTCATTTCTTTGGCGTTTTCTTGCAATTCTAACTGAATCTCTTCTTCTTCTTTCTTTAAAAGATTTTTTCTTTCTTCTAGACGTTTCCACTCTTGCTTTAGTAAAATTGTACTTTTTACTTTTACTTCTGATCCTCCAGTTAGAGAGCCTCCTACGTTTACTACGTCTCCTTCTAAAGTAACAATTTTATACCTTGCTCCTATTATATGGGAAATTCTTGTTGCAGCATCTATATTTGTTACAACCAATACATTTCCTAATTGGTTTTTCATAATAGAATCATATTCTTGATTATAGTAAGATAGGTCTGACATAATACCTAAAAAATCTGAACTATTATTTATCATATTCAAAGTATTATTATCTACATATCTTGGTTTTATAATCGATAAAGGAAAAAAAGTTGCTCTGCCTAAGTGATTCTCCTTTAGATATTGAATGGCTTTTTTTGAACTATCTTCGTCTTTTGTAATAATAAAGTTTTTACAACTTTGTATTGCGGTATTTAGGGCTTTTACAAATTTATCATCGCATGATAATAGATTCGCAATTGTATTATAAATTCCTGTTAACTCTTTATTATTTAATACTTTTTTTATACTATTTGGAATATCAGTACCTTGTTCTATTTCTAATTGTAAATTATTCATTTGATGATTAATGGAAATTAATTCTTGATTATGCTTAGAATAATCATTCATCCACATTTCTTTTTTTGCTTGGCAATCTGCTATTTTCTTTTCTAATAGGTTCGTTTCTTCTTTTTTTATTTCATATTCATTTGATAATGCTTTTATTTCTGCTTCCATTATTGTAATTGATGAGGCATTTTTTTCTTTTTCTTCCATTAATTTACGAATTTCTTCTATTACTTTTTCTTCTTCTGTTTCATTCTTACTTTTTTCTTTTAGTAGTTCTTTTTCTCCTTCAATTCTTGTTTTTTCTTCTATTACTATTAATAATTCTCTTTGATAGTCTTTCGTTTCTTTTTCTAATTTTTCTAATCTATTATTATCTTCTAATGATTTTACATCTGTTGCGTTTGATTCATTAGAAAGAAGTATTATTTCATTATCTATTTTTTCTTTTCTTTCTCTATTTTGTTCTAATTCGTGATTGATATTTTCAATATCATAGGCTAATAAGGCAACTTCATATTTATCTAGACCTTTTTTGTTTTCTAAATATTCCTTGGCTTTTTCACTTTGTATTTTTAATGGTCCAACTTGATTTTCTAATTCTATAATAATATCATTTACACGATCCATATTATTATGTGTTTTTTCTAGTTTCCTTAGGGCTTCTTCTTTTCTTTTTTTATATTTTAGAATTCCTGATGCTTCTTCAAATATTACTCTTCTATCTTGGGATGAATTTGATAAAATTTTATCTACTTCTCCTTGTGAAATAATATTATAGGATTCTTTTCCCATTCCTGTATCTAGTAATAAATTTGTAATATCTTTTAATCGGCATTTTTCATTATTTAAGTAATATTCATTTTCTCCGCTTCGATATACTTTTCTTTTAATTGATATTTCTGTATATGGGATATTTAAATAGTGATCTGTATTATCAAAGATTAATTCTACGCTTGCAACATTTAGGGGATTTCTTGATTTGGAACCAGAAAATATAACTTCTGACATGGAACCTTCTCCACGTAATGATTTAACGGATTGTTCACCAAGTACCCATCTTACTGCATCTACTATATTACTTTTCCCAGATCCATTTGGTCCTACAATACAAGTTATTTTATCATCTAATTTTAATTCTATCTTATCTGCAAAAGATTTAAATCCACTTGTTACAATTCCTTTTAAATACATAATCTTCACCCTATTTATGATTATACAATAAAATATAGGGTTTCTCAAATGTTTTCCTTAATCTTCTTTTAATAATTCTTCTAGTGTCACTAACTGATATCCTTTTTTCTTTATATAGTCAATTGTTATTTGTAATTCTTCTTCCATATAATTGTCTATGGCAATTATCATGGCATTTTCTAGATGATTCTTTACTTCTTGATATAAATTTTTCTTAGTTATACTCTTTTTTATTGTATGATATTTTTCTTTTTTACAAAAATCTAATAGTTTTTTATTTTCATATTCTGTAAAACAAAATTTAGATGGTTGATTTGTAATGGTATTTAAATAGGATATTGATGTTTTTAAAAATATTTCTTCATAGTTATTTTCATAACTTAATATTTCTAGTTCATATTCTTTTAATTGTTTAATCCAATTATAATTGTTTTCTAGTAAGGATCCATCTATAAAAAAAGTTGCTTTTGAATTTGTTTTTTCTAATATATGAAGAGTTTTTTGATAATCTTTTTTTTCAGATGTAATAAAAATGATAGATATTTGTTTTTTATTTGGATTTCCTTTTGTTATATATTTATCATAGTTATCTTCTATAGAGATTGTTGGTTTTACATTATTTATAATGGTATAAAGTTCATTATAAGATCCATTTTTTTTCATTTCATGATAGGTTTTTTCGTAATTAATACTTTTTCCATAAATACCAGGTATCATTTCGTTTTCTGTTATTTTGGCATCTACTGGATCTATGGCATATTTTTTTTCACTATCTTTTATTTGTTGCATGATTGGATCTTTTTCTCTTAGTATTAATAAAGACTTATTTGTATAATACATGGAGATCATCATAAACAGTATGATTCCTGCTATTTTTGATACTTTTCTCATTCAATCACCTATTTATTTATATGAAAAAAAAGATTCACTCATGAATCTTTTATGCATTATTTGCTCTTTTATAAATATAAGTTGTCCCTGCTGTTAAAAGTATGATTCCTATTATGATACTTTTACTTCCAAAACTTGAAGTATCTTGTACAACTACTGATTGTTCTTGATTATTATATGTTGTCGTATTATTAGTTGTTGTTTCCGTATTTTCTTCTGTATTATAGTTTCTTGTATTATTGTTATTATCAATTGTTTTTACTTCTAAATTATTGTTATTATTTGGATTTGTTGTTTGATTTGCTCTTTTACCAATATTTGATAATAAAATAATAATGATAATGATTAAGATTGCAATAAAAATCCATTTTAATAATCCTTTCATACGCTTTTCCTCCCTTTATAGTTTTTTATTATAACATAAAAAAACAGGAATTGTTCCTGTTTTTTTCTTATTCTTCTATTTTTGTTTCTTTTTCAGTTGGTTCTTCTTTTACTTCCTTTTTCTTTGGTTTTGGAAGGGCATCGCGTCTTGAAAAGTTTTGTCTACCTTTTTTATCTGTTCCTAAGGCTTTTACCATGATTTCATCTCCAACAGAAACTACATCCCCTGCTTTTTCTACTCTTTCATGAGCAAGTTGAGATACATGAACAAGACCTTCGCATCCTGGCCATAATTGAACAAAGCATCCAAAGTCTTCTACTTTTACAACTTTTGCATCATATATTTTTCCAACTTCTACTTCTCTTACGATTTCTTCAATCATTTGTTTTGTTTTTTCAATGATTTCTTTGTCACTATGATAAATAATAACTCTTCCATCATCTTCTAGTTCAACTTTTACCGCATTAATATTGGTTACTTCTGTTACATTTGATGCTTCACAAATAATTTTCGTAATCGTTTCTCCGCCTTTACCAATTACGTCTTTAATCTTTGCTGGGTTAATCATAAATGTTTCCATCTTAGGAGCATATTTTGATACTTCTTTTCTAGGTTCTTTAATTTGTTTTTGAATTACTTTTAGTATTTCCATTCTGGCTTTTTTTGCTTGAGCAAGTGCTTCTTTTAGTATTTCTTTTGTAATTCCACTAATTTTAATATCCATTTGAAGGGCGGTAATTCCATTTTCTGTTCCTGCTACCTTAAAGTCCATATCTCCTAAATGATCTTCCATTCCTTGTATATCTGTTAATATTGTATAGTCATCTTCATGTGTAATTAGACCCATAGCAATTCCAGCAACTGGTGCCTTAATTGGAACTCCTGCTGCCATAAGTGACATACAACCTGCACAAATACTTGCTTGAGAGGAACTTCCATTTGATTCTAGAATTTCTGATACGACACGGATTGTGTATGGGAATTCTTCTTCACTTGGTATTACTTGAGCAAGTGCTTTTTCGCCTAAGGCTCCATGTCCTATCTCACGTCTTCCTGGTGCGCCATATCTTCCTGTTTCTCCAACAGAGAATTGTGGGAAGTTATAATGTAGCATAAATCTTTTTTGATCTTCCATAGAAAGTCCATCTATAATTTGATGTTCATTTAATGCTCCTAGAGTTGTAATGGATAAACTTTGTGTCTCTCCTCTTGTAAATAAGGCTGATCCATGGGTTCTTGGAAGAAGATCAATATCAGTAGATAATGGTCTAATTTCATCCATTTTTCTTCCATCTGCACGTAATCCTTCTTTAACAACGATACTTCTAAATAAATTGTATTCTATTTCTTGTACAACCATTTCCCCTTTAACAAGAAGTTCTTTTAGTTCTTCTTCTTTCATATGGTCTTCATTTTCTTTTGTAAGTAATTCTTTTACTTCTTCTTTTAATGCGTCGATTGCAGCATATTTTTCTAATTTTTCTTTTATTCTTAGGGCTTTATCCATTCTTTCTGAAATAAGATTTGTTATTCTTTCCTTTAACTCTGGTTCTGGTACTAGAGTTTCATATTCCATTTTTTCTTCCCCAATATCTGCAATGATTTTTTCTTCAAATGCAATAAGCTCTTTTACTGCTTCATGTCCAAACATTAATGCATCAAGCATTACATCTTCTGATACTTGTTTTGCACTTGATTCTACCATATTAATAGCGTCTTTTGTTCCAGCAACTGTTAACTCAAGTTCTGATATTTCACATTGTTCTGGTGTTGGATTTATTACAAATTCTCCATTTACTCTTCCAACTTTTACCCCAGCAATTGGTCCATTAAATGGTATTTTTGAAATAGATACCGCAAGTGATGATGCAAGCATTGCTGTTAATTCTGGAGAACAATCTTGATCAACAGATAAAACTGTTGAAATAATTTGTACTTCATTTTTAAATCCTTCAGGGAATAGTGGTCTCATAGGACGATCAATCATTCTTGCAGCAAGAGTTGCGGCCTCACTTGGTCTTCCTTCTCTTTTGATAAATCCTCCAGGAATTTTTCCAACAGAATATAATTTTTCTTGATAATTAACAGTTAACGGAAAAAAATCACTTAAAAGATTTACGTTTTTTGATACTACAGCAGCAGTTAATATAACAGTATCATTATATCTTACTAATACTGCTCCATCTGCTTGTTTTGCTAATTCTCCGTGTTCTACAATAATTTTTCTTCCATGAAAATCTAATTCATATGTTTTCTTATTCATTTTTACCTCTTTTCCAAAAAAAATAGACACTGAAAAAATGTGTCTACTTTCTTAATCCCAATTTTTTAATTACTTCACGATAACTTTGAATATCTCTTTTTGCTAAGTATTGTAACATATTTCTACGTTGACCTACTTTCTTTAAAAGACCTCTACGTGAATGATAATCATGAGTATGAACTTTTAAATGTTCTGTTAAATCATCAATTTCTTTTGAAAGAATTGCGATTTGAACTTCTGCAGAACCTGTATCATTCTCATTTTTGGCAAATTCTTTAATTAATTTTTGTTTTTCTTCTTTTGTTAATGCCATATTTACACTTCCTTTCTTTGCATTCACCTAAACCAAGTAAATAGTCGGAAATTCTATAAACCTCGTTTGGGTAGGTATTTGTATTATACTATGCTTTTCTTATGAATGCAAGTTATTTTGCCTTTGGATGTTCAATTTCTCCAAAAATACTTTCATAATAATTTTCTAGATAAGTTACATATTCTTCGTCTGATTCATTATTTTCTCTTACTCTAGGTTTTTTAAAATTTGTCCCAGGAATATATTCATTATCTAATAAATCTTCTGCTTTTTCTTGTCGATTTTTGTCTTTAAATTCTATTTCTTTATACTCAATCTTATATGGAGAATATGGGTTATTGGCATTTCCAATAATATATTCTAAGTCACCTGGATCTAAAATATAATAGTTTTCTCCATTTATTTGTACCTCTTCTACCGTTGATGATAATCGGAATTGATTAAAAATATCTTTTTTTACAAATACAATTCCTTTATCTTCATTTGTTTTATATAATGTAATCGTTTTTCTTGCATTTTCATTTTCTGCAGGTTTCATTTTCCTTACATTAATTTTAATATCTTCATATTCCACTTTATATGGTTTTTTGTTTCTATTTGCTTTAGATATTATTTCTGTTAAATCTCTATTATCTATTACATAATAAGATTCTCCATCTATTATTACTTCTTCTACATCTGCTTTAATTTGTAATTTATCAAAATCTTCTTTTTTAATATATAGTTTTTCTGTATTCAATTCATTACGATAAATCTTTAGAGTTCTTTTTGCTTTTTCATTCTCAGCAGGTTTCATATTCTCGGAGTTTAGATAGATATCTTTATATACGATTTTATATGGATGATAACGATTATTGGCATTTCCAATGATATATTCTAAATCTCCTGGATCAATTACGTAATATATTTCATTATTTATTTCTACTTTTTCTACTGTTGCTTGAAGACTAAAGTGCTTGAAGATATCTTTTTTTACAAAGAATACATCTGGTTGTTTACTATTTTTAAATATTTCTATTTCTTCTGTTGCTTCTTCATTTTTTGCTGGTCTCATATTTATTGAGTCCATTGGAATATCTTTAAATACTACCTTATAAGGTGCATATTTATTATTGGCATTTCCAACAATATATGCTAAGTCTTTTTCATCAATGACATAGCATGGTAATCCACTTATTAATACCTCTTCTACACTAGTATTGAGGTTAAATTTTTCAAATAAATCTTTTCTAACATACCATTTTTCTGTATCTTTTTCATTTCGATATATTGTAAAGACTTCTGTTGCTTTATCATTTTTAGCAACTTTCATGTTTCTGGCATTTATTTCTACATCTTTATATGTTACCTCATATGGAATATCTGATTTTTCTGCCATTCCTAGAAGGTAAGATAAATCTCCTCTATCAATTACATAACAGGAAATTCCACTGATAATTACTTCTTCCACATCTAAATCTAGATTTAAATCTTCATATACTTTTCTACGGATATATAACATATCAGGTTGTAATTTATTTCGATAGATAATTAATTTTTTCTTTTCTATTAATTCATCTGTTTTGGCAAGCGTTATTTCTCCATCATATAATAGATCATTTTCATTTAATTTGATATCTCTATAAAAAATAACATATGGATCATCATCATTATTTGCTCCATTTAATATATCAATAACATCGGATGTTTTCATTTCATAAATGTTTTTACCATTATCCATTTCAATTACATATTTAGGTACGGGAACATGAAACTTTTTAAATACTTTTTTTGTTGTAAAAATTCTTCCTGTATCATTAATATCTCTATAGAAGACTACCTCATCAACTTTTTTATCATCTATAACATATTCTTCTATCTTCTCGGTATCTTTCATAGTATCAGTTTTCCTTTCTTCTATTACTTCTTCTTTCATCTCTTCAAAATGGGTATCAAAAGTATTTGTTTCATACATATTGTACAAATTTACATCTTTACTTGCTTCCTCAGAGTCTAGTAATTTAATTGCAGGGGCCACATAATAATCATTTCCTCTAGTTTGAAGGTTTTTTATTATTTCTTTTCGTTCTTTTTCTGTTACTTCTTTTCCTTCTTTATTTCTTACTTCGTTAATTGCTTCTGCAATTGTTTCGTATGATATTTCATCAATATATGTTGAATTTGCTAGAGCATTTTTATAAAATTCAATTTCTGCTTCTTTTGTTTTTAATTCTCTTTTTCCTGCACCTAATCCCATTTTTTGTAATAGTTTTATAGCCTCCATTAGAGGATCTGTAATTCTTCCAGGATTGCTGTTTTCTACATTTTCATAATAGTCATTTGTTGACATAATTAATGATGTTGGGATACTGATTACTTCTGGTGAGTGAGCATAAATATCGTTTTCAATTGGAACTAAGAATGAATTGAAACAATTTCTTGTATTTCCATTTCCTATATCAGTGGCGATATCAATTAAAGCAATATTATCGATATCATATCTTGAATCTTTTATTCTTAGAATATTCTTTTGCTGTTTTCCATTGGAATAGGTAAAACAGTCAATTCCTGCTTTTCTTAAAACAATGGAATAAAAATTAGATAATTCTTCGCAACTTTTTTTATTTTTATTGTAAATTTTATTTAGTTGTGATTCTTCTATTACTGGTTCCTTATTATTTTTGGTATTTAAAATTAAATCTTTTAAATACTCTTCTACATATACAATTCTTTCTAATGGAGAATAATCATATTCATCCATATGCTTTATTAACTCATCGATTTCTGTTAATTGTTTTACATAATCATTTAATTCTTGTTCTTCACATACTTCTGTATCTGAATAATAATTTACTCCTTCTGTATATGGTTCTCTTTGATATTGACTTAGTATTTCATTACTAGTTGTATATTTTACTTTGATTGGATTATTTATTATGTTTTGTAGTCTTTCAAAATCTGTCTTTTGATCTATAACTGGATTTCCTAGTAATTCTATTTCAATTTCATCTGATACGTCGTTTTCTTTTAATTGTTGGAATAATTCTGCATAATAATCTGTATCATAATAGTCAATATATAATTTATCATATTTATTTTCTTGTAATAGTTGTGTTAAGGTTTTTACTTCATCTTTTGTTAATTTATGATTAATGTGAATATTATAATGATCAACGGACTCTATTTTTGTTCCTTTATTTTTTTCTAGTTTTATGTGTTCCATTACACCTACATTCTTTTGACATCTTACATCTATATCATTTGATGATATATCTATTTCAGGATCTACTTTGTCTGCTGCTATTAAAAAGCCCGGTACATCTTTTTTGGTAAATTTATCAAATATATCTTTCGTTAATTCTGCATTTTCTGGTATTAGGCGTATTCCAAGTAATAAGCCATAATGGTAAGCATTACATATGATATCAATTATGGAATCATTTAATAGGCGATAATCTATTGCTATTGTTTTTCCATCCATATTTCCTTGCAAATTAATCCATTCTTTGAATTTTCTAATATCATTTTCATTTTCTGGGTTAATACTTGCATTTGCAATATATCTTTCAGACTCATCAAAATATGAATTTCCTATTCTATAATCTTCTATTTTTCCTTCTTCTTCTGTAAAATTATAATTAAAAATATCTACTTTGTAATAATCATTTATCTTAGCTTCCATTTTGACCCACTCCTTGTACCCTATCTAATATGATTTTATTATAAATATGAAAAAAAATCAATTATTGTTTTATGATTAGACAGTTATTCTTTTCTTTTCTAAAATAATTGTTTTCATGAATGAAAAATTATGATATCTTTATTTTGGTGATTTCATGAAAAATATTTGTTTTAAAAAAATACCTAAAAGTTTACTGGTTATTTTAATCTTTTATCATTCCTATCTTTTACAATATATTCCTTTATTATTATTTTCTATTTCTAAAGAACAGGTCTCTAATCAACCTAAAATTGCGGTTTTATTTTTAACTTTTTCGAGTTTTTGTGTATTCCTCTTTTTATTATTTTTTTACCGGAAAGATTTGATTCAAGAGATGAAAATATATCGAAAGAATTTTTTTAAGAATATAGATATAGGGCTTGCTTCTTGGATTGTTGGTTTGATAATTATGGTTATTGCAAATCTTATTTTGACATTTGTATTTCATTCTAGTGCCAATAATGAAAATGCTGTACAAGATTATATCAAAGTATTCCCATGGGTTATGGGAATCAATGTATGTTTTTTGGCTCCCTTTAATGAGGAAATCGTTTTTCGTAAGAGTTTAAAAGATGTTTTTAAAAATCCTTTTTTATTTGTTATTTCTTCCTTTTTATTTTTTGGAATTGCTCATGTTTCTGGAATGGCTACCAGTTTCGTGGATTGGTTATATTTTATTCCTTATGGAGCCTTAGGTGGGGCATTTGCTTTTGCATATTATAAAACAGATACTGTTTTTACATCTATGACATTTCATATGATTCATAATACGCTTATCTTTTTGATTTCAGTTAGTGCATTTTTGGCATAATAAAAAGAGGTTATATTCCTCTTTTTATTTTTTTATCTAAGTATGTTATTGGTAGACAGATAGCAAATTCTATTCCTATTGTTATAAAATATTGATTCCAGAATCCATCTAATAATACCATATTCAAATAGATTAATGTGTAAATCATGAAATATACTATAATGGAAAATAGATAAGTCAAGAATACTAATATAAATGGAGAATTGGTATTGTTTAATAAGAATTCATAGATCATTAAATTTACAAATTGACTTGCAACATAAGCAAAGAAATATCCACATACATTGGTTAAAATCATATTTCCTCCTAATGCAAAGGATATCATTGCGACAAAACATACGGAAATAACTCCTGATATGGCTACTCCTGCAATGGCTTTTTTATAATCATATTTTTTCATAATATAGTTTGAGATAAAATATACTCCTGGAAGTAATAATACTCCATAACTAATATCTGAGCCTTGAATGGAGAATTTATAATTTTTCATTGATTCTATTAAAATGGCAAGTGTTGTCAATAATAAAATATAAATCCAACAATCTTCATATTGTTCTTCTATTTCTTTTTTGTTTTTAGGTTTTGGCATAAACTTCACCTCTTATTTTCTTTTCTACTATATTATATCATAAATCATTATGATGTCAAAAAAAGGACTTATTTGTCCTTTTTTTCATTAATTTTATCAATTATTTTTTCAATATGTTCTCCATAGGCTATTGATGTATCATAAATAAATTTTAATTCTGGAGTATGTCTAACATTAACACTTTCTGCTAGTTTTGTACGAATAAAAGGGGATGCTTTTTCTAATGCTTTAGCAGTCGTCTCTTTCTTTTCTTCATCTAATACCGTGTAGTAAATTTTTGCAAAACTTAAATCCGATGTAATATCAACTCCTGTTATTGTTACAAATTTAATTTCTTCATCTTTTACCTCTCTCATTAATATTGTGCTAATTACTTCTTGATAGGTATGATTTAGTCTTTCAATTTTTATATTTGCCATATTTTTAGCCTTCTTTCTTATAGGTTAATCTTTTATTTAATTTTGGCTTTTCAAAAAACAATTGATAGGCAACATCAAGAAAATCTCCTACTTCACTAGAATGTTCTTCTATTAAATATAGATTCTTTAGTGTATATTCATCATCTACTTTTGAAAATACTGCAATTGCACTAGAATCTTCATTTTTTTTAATTAAATTATCAATTTCTTGTTCATAGTCCTGTTTCTTAATCTTTGCGATAAAATGTTCCTTTATGGAACCATTCTCAATAAATCTTACGGTAATCAAAATATCATTTTCCTCTTCTATATGTTCTAGAAGAGTATTTTCATCTAGATATTCTTGTTTGATTACTTTTCTTTCGATGTCTTCTTTAATGTTTTTTTTCATAGCATCTTATTATCTTTTGATTTCTATTAATTCATAGACTTCGATAATATCTCCTTCTTTGTAATCTTGACAATTTTCTAAAGTTATACCACAGTCCATATCCTTTTTTACTTCTTTTACTTGGTCTTTTTCATGTTGTAATGTGTTTACTGCACCATTATACACAATAATATCATCACGAATAATACGTGCTTTTAAATTATTTTTGATCACACCACTTGTTACGTGACATCCTGCAATTAATCCTATTTTTGAGAACTTGAAGATTTGTCTTATTTCAGCTGTTCCTATTACTTTTTCTTCAAATTCTGGATCTAACATACCCTTCATAGCTTTTTCAATGTCTTCTACCACTTTATAGATGATATCATAGGTTTTAATATCAATTCCATATTGTTTTGCAGTATCCATAGTAGAGTTATTTCCTCTTACATTAAATCCAATGATGATTGCATGAGAAGCACTTGCTAGGACAACATCACTTTCTGTAATGGCTCCTACTCCACCACGAATCACATTAACTCTAACACCCTCTACTTCTATCTTTTCAAGAGCATTTCTTACTGCTTCTAATGATCCGTTTACATCTGCTTTTAATACAACATTAATTTCTTTTTGTCCTTCTTTTATTCTTCCAAATAAATCTTCTAGAGTCATTCCACTGAAGTTTGTTGCTTCTTCTTTATTTCTTAATTGTCTTGAATGAGCAATTTCTTTTGCTTTCTTTTCTGATTCAAATGCCATGAATTTATCTCCTGCACTTGGTACTTCAGATATACCTGTTACTTCAACTGGCATAGATGGAGTTGCTTCAATAATATTGTTTCCTTTATCATCTTTTAAAGTTCTTACTTTTCCATAGTAGTTTCCAATTACAATTGGATCTCCTAGTCGTAGGGTTCCATTTTGGATTAATAAAGTTACAATTGATCCTACTTTATTATCTTTCTTTGATTCAATTACTGCTCCTGTTGCATATCGATTTGGATTTGCTTTATATTCTTGCATTTCTGCAACTAACAAGATATTTTCTAGTAGTTCATCAATTCCTTGACCTGTTTTTGCAGAAATCTTATTTACAATAATATTTCCTCCCCATTCTTCTGGAGTTAATCCATTTTCAACTAAAGATGTCATAATTCTTTCAACGTTTGCTTCTGGTTTGTCAATTTTATTAATAGCAACTATAATTGGAACGTTTGCTGCCTTTGCATGATCTATTGCTTCTACTGTTTGTGGCATTATTCCATCATCTGCTGCTACAATGATAATAACAATATCTGTGATAGATGCTCCTCTTGCTCTCATTTCTGTGAATGCTGCATGTCCTGGAGTATCAATAAAGGTAATGTTTTTTCCATTACATTTTACAGAATATGCACCGATTGCTTGGGTAATACCTCCGGCTTCATTGGAAACAACATCTGTATTTCTTATGGCATCTAGTAATGTTGTTTTACCATGATCTACATGTCCCATAATTGTTACTACTGGTGGTCGCTCTATTAAATCCTCAGGATTATCTTCTATTTCATAGTTTTCAAAATTTGAAATATCTTGTGTTTCTTCTTTTTTTAGTGTTTTGTTATATTCTGATGCAATTACTTCTGCAGAATCATAGTCTACAGATTGATTAATACCAGCCATTACTCCTAAACTCATAAGTTTTTTTACGATTTCAATTGGAGTTGCTCCTAATTCTTCTGCTAGATTAGTAACAGTCATTCCTTGTTTATATAAAATAACATTCTCATCTTGTTTTACTTCATTACTTTGTAGTTTTTCTCTATGTTTATATATTTTTTTTCTTTCTTTTAGAAAGTCTTTTTTTGTATTTTCTACTTTTGCTGATTTTTTTGGTTTAACTTTGGTGAATGATGTTGAATTATCTAAATCTATTTTTGTATTGAATGCTAGTTCTTCTGCTTTATCTTCTACTTCTTCTTCCATTCTTTTTTCTTCAAGGTCCTCTATATCTCCATCAATATAGTCTTCCTTATCTTGCAATTCATTATCTAATAGGGTAATACTAATGTCATCTAATAATGTACTTTCATCCTCATAAGATATTCCTACTTTGTTACATAATTCTTTTATTTCTTCAACTGTTAATCCAACATCTAATGCATAATCTTCTAAAGTCATCATTATGACTCACCTCACTTTTCTATTATTTTTTTTATTTCTTCATAGACACTATCCTCTATCTTAACTTCTAGTTTTTTTTCAAGTATTTTACTTTTTTTTGCTTTTTCTAATACTTCTAAATCTTTTTTGATATAGGCTCCTCTACCATTTTTCTTTCCCGTCTCATCCACAACAACTGTCATTTCTGGTGTTCTAACAATTCTTATTAATTCTTGTTTTGGTAATGATTCTTTTGTTATTACACATGTTCTTAATGGAATTTTTTTTATTTTCATAAAAACCTCTATCTGAAATTAATTCCTGCTTCTCTTGCTTGTTCTGTTGTTTTAATATCAATTTTCTTAAATTTTGTTAGACGAGTTGCTAGACGAGCATTTTGTCCTTTTTTACCAATGGCTAATGAGAAATTATCTCCATCTGCAATTACCATTGCTTCTAATTTCTTTGGATCTGTTATAGCAACGGTTAAATCTTTTGCTGGAGATAAAGCATTTTCTATAAATACTGCTGGGTCAGAATCATATTTAATGACATCTAATTTCTCTCCATGTAATTCTTCTATAATTCTTGCAATTCTTGAGCCTTTTTCTCCAATACATGCTCCAATTGGGTCTACATTTGGATTTTCTGAGTAAACTGCTACTTTACTTCTGTTTCCTGGGTCTCTTGCAACACTATAAATCATTACTGTTCCATCATTTATTTCTGGAATTTCTAATTCAAATAATCTTTTAACAAATCCATAATGTGTTCTACTTAATAATATCAATAAGTTCTTACCATTATTGTCAACTTTTGAAACATAAACTTTAATTTGAGATCCCATTTCGATTTTTTCTCCTGGAATACAATCTTTTTTAGGTAGGATTCCATTGGTTCTTCCTAAATCAATGAAATAGTTATCTGTATCCTCTAAAGCAACTGTTCCAATTAACAATTCATCTTGTTTATCTCCAAAATCATCCATGATACTTTTTCTTTCGGCTTCTCTTATTTTTTGTACAACGACTTGTTTTGCAGTTGCAGTTGCTACTCTACCAAAGTCTTTTGGAGTTACTTCTGTATCAATGGTATCTCCTATTTCTAATTGTTTATCAATTTTTTTAGCATCACTTAATTTGATTTCTGTTTCTGGATTATAGAATGAAATTTGTTCTTCTTCTGTTTCTTCTTTATCTTCTGTTTCTTCTTCTGTTTCTTCTTTTTTGGTATCTAATTCATCATCGTCTGCATAACTTTCAAATAGAGCATCCTCGTATTCTTCCTTTGTCATTTTATCATCTGGTACTACTGTTAAATAGGAAAATACTTTAATGTCTCCTGTTTCTCTATCAAATAATACTTTTACATTTGTTTTTGAATTAAAATTCTTTTTATATGCTGATGTTAATGCAAGCTCCATTGCACTATATACTACCTCTGGGTCTATATCTTTTTCTTTTACTATATTATCTAGTGCTTTTTTAAACTCTTTTCCGTTCATTTTTTATTCTCCCTTCTCTTTTGAATATATATCTAATTCATCACTATCTTCTAGGATTTCACTATTATTGTCTATGATTTTATTGATTATTCTTGATACTTCTGTAATTTTATTTAAATCAATTGTTTCTTTACTATCAATTACAATGTTAAATATTTTCTTTCCTTCTTCTGTTGTAATAAAAGCATCATCTACATAGACATTCAGTGGATCAATGGCATCTTTAACTAATCCTACTACTTTTTCTTTCATTCTACTCCTCCTAGTAAATAATAAGAGTGGGATTTTTTTCCCACTCCTTTCTTTTTGTATTATAACACGTTTTTTTTATTTTACCAAGTATTTTCTTAATAGCTCTTTGTATTTTGTGTTTTTATAGTATCAACTTCACTTCTTGATGGGAATTTTGGTACTATAATCGTATCACTTAAAATGATATAGACTCCTTTTACTTCTTGAATAGATTCTTTGTTTAGTTCATATAATGTATCTATATCTGTTTCATATTCTTTTGCTAAATCATATAATGATTTTTCATTCGTTTGAATTACTTGACTATAATACTGTAAATCTTCTTTTTTTACTTTATATGGCATTTTAATGATATCTCCCATGTATATCATATCGCTTGACAATTCATTTATCCATTTTAATTCTCGAACTGTATTATATGAGTCTTCTGCTAAATTTGATAAGGTATCTCCATTTTTGATTCTATAATTTCGAATTAATGTAATATTTGAGTTTTCTTCTTCAACTGTTTGAATAAGTGTTACATCATTTTGATTTTCAGTTTGAATAATCGGATTTACTGGATCAGGATTATCCTTTCCTCCAAATGATATTATCATTCCTGTTAACGTCGCAGCAAGAATTAATTTACGATTTCTGATTATAAATTTTGGTACTGTATCTTTACCAATATAAGATAATTTTTCAAGTTGGAAAAGTGTTTCTCCTACAACATGTACTACACCATTTTTCAAATAGAATACTACCACATCTTTTGGAGTTTCAATTTCAGATTCGTAATTTCTTTCAAATATTCTATTGATTCTTCTATGTCTCTTTCTAAAAGAATGTTTCTGTTCTTCTTTTCTTATTTCCTTATATGATTTTTTTAAATCTCCCAGTATTGTTTCATCATCTTCTGGATGTTCTCTATAATATCTTGCTCTTTCTTTTTCTTCTTCTCCATATGGGTTTCTTCTTGTATCTTCAAAATGTGTCTTATATTCTTCTTGATATTGTGTTTTTTTCTTTTCTTGTTCTTTTTGTCTTTCTTCTTCTCTTTGTCTTTCTTGTTCTCTTTTTCTTTCTTCTTCTCTTTGTCTTTCTTCTTCTCTTTTCAACTCTTCTTGTTTCTTTTGTTTTCTAGCATAATACTCTTTATCATATTCTTTTCTTAATTCTGGTGTTCGTAGTATTTGATAGACTTCGTTTGCTCGAGTAAAACAAACTCTCATTTCTTCTAATTCGCTTTCGGTAAATTTTCTATCAGGATAATAATCTGGGTGCAATATTTTAGCAAGTCTATGATATGCTTGTTTTATTTGTTCTGGTGTTGCTGTTGGCTCTATCTCAAAAAATTTATAATAATCATAAAAATCTTGACTCATTTTATGTCCCCCCTATACTCTTCCCACAAAATATGTACGCATATTATACCATATTTTGTTAATTATGTCAATTTTTGAAGTTCTTCCAAACCTTTAGTATATCGTTTTCTTTTTGATAAATTCCTAGTAACTTATTTTCTTTATTTTTAAATAGCACCTTTGTCTCTATGTTCCACTGATTTTTAATTTTTACACCATTTTTAATTTGTTTTTCTAGTAATCCTTCTACTTTTACTATTGGATAAATAGATGCCAAAACATCTTCTATTGATATCATTTTATAATGATTGTTTTTTATATCTTGTAATGTGTATGATTCTTTAATTGATATTCTTCCTTGTTTTGTTCTTATTAAAGATGTCATTGTTGCACCTGTTCCTAGTTTTATTCCTATATCATTGATTAAACTTCTTATGTAGCATCCTTTTGTTACTTGACATCTAAATTTAAACTTATTCTCATTCCAGTCAAGAAGTTCTATTTCTTTTATTGTCACTTCTTTTTTTGGTAGTTCTACTTCTTCTTTATTTCTTGCATATTCATAAAGTTTTTTTCCATTTACTTTTACTGCAGAATATATTGGAACTTCCTGTAAATATGTTTTTTGAAAAGAAGATAATACTTTTTTTAATTCAATATTTTTTGGTACTTCTTTTGTCTCTATTACCTTTCCTTCTATATCATATGTATCCGTTTTTATTCCTAGTACTGCTTCCGCAATATATTCTTTGTCATGGGCAGTTATTAGTTCGGCAATTTTAGTTGCCTCTCCAACACATACAATTAATACTCCTTCTGCCATTGGGTCTAAAGTTCCTGTATGTCCCACTTTTCTTGTTCCTAATTGTTTACTTATTTCTTTTACAACATCATAGGATGTCATATTCTTTTCTTTATTTACGATTATTATTCCTGATAAGTTTTCTTGCATAAAATCACCACTGATATTATATCATATCTTTTTCTCACAAAAAAAAGGAACTATTTTTCCTTTTTATTTGATATTTTAATTACTTTTCCTGTTTCTTTTTTTAACTTTTTTAGTTCTCTTTTAATATCTTTTATCCGAATACTATAGACATATAATATTTTTGTTTGACTTGGAACGATAAAGAATGTCCCTTTTCCATTTGGATCACTTGCCATTAAAATTGGTTCTGATATTGTTTCTCTTATTTCTAATAAATCAGTAAATTCATTTACATATAATACTTGATAATCACTAAATACAAAATCATTATTAATTTTTTGAATATAAGAATGATAATTATTTAGAATCTTTTTTAATTGTTGTTCATAAATATTTTGTACTGATCTTGTATTTATTGCATATTTAAGTAGTTTAATAATCATTATTATTTCTATTATTATCATTATAATTGTTGTGAAAATTAAGAATAAATTATTTTCTGATTTACACTTAATTGTATTGTTATTATCTTGTAAAATATTAGAACTAATATCAATTGCTACTGTTTTTGTGGTTAAAGGTATATCAATTGATACCACTGATTCATTTGTATTATCAACGATTTTTTCTCCACTTCCAGAAACATTTACAATCATTTTTATAGATAAAACACTTTCAATATTATCTAAATCATATACATCTACAAATTTTTGAATTAAACTATTATATTTATTATAATCAATCTTTACATTATCTGTTATTTTTACTATGTTATTCTTATTATCTTCAAAACTTTTTTCTGGAATAATTGTTTCATCATAAGTAAATAATGGTTTTGAACTGTTTTTTTCTTTTACATTAACATTTGCATCTATTCTATATTTGTAATTATAATGAACATTTTTTTCATTCATTGATAAATTATAATTAAAATTAGCATCAATATAATCAATTATGTTTGCTATATACTGTTTATCTTTTTCTAGGTATTTTTCTTTGAAAAAATCATTTTCTTTTAAGTATACTTTATAATTTACAGTACCATTTTCTTGATAAGATGCATATTTTGTTAGACTTGTTTTAATACTAAAATATCCTAACAAAATAATTACGATGAGTAAAAATACAATAAAAGAAGTGTAGAAAATGATTTTTTTTCTGCGTTCTTCTTCATCTATAAACATTTCTGCTATCTGACTTCTTTTCATGTATTTTCCCCTTTCCTATTTTTTAAATGATTCTCTTAACCATAAAGTTGGGTTTCCTATATATGGTATTTTAAATAACACAATTCCTTTAATACTACTACTTGTTATATATCCATTATCTATATCTTTATTGGCATCTCCTTTTGTGTAATACCTTATTGTTCCATTTACATTACTATAATTCACTATTCTATGAACTGTAGTTGTATTATCTTTTTCATAGATAATAATCGTGCCTTCTTTGATTTGTTGTTTTTTATATTGTTGAAAGATGACTGCATCTCCTTTATTAATAGTACCAGTCATTGAGCCCGATCCAATTACTAGAATTCCATATCGAAATCGACATGATATTAAACAGACAATAAAGGTTGTAACTGTTATCATAATTCCAGTTTGCACGGCATTCTTTCTTTTATCTTTATAGGATGCTATACTGTTTTGTTTAGAATAAGCATATTCTAATACAAAATATATAAAATATGGATATATAATTCGAAATAAAGTACGAAAGAATATATAAACATTTGGAATTACAGGAATTATGTAGGAATATAAAATAGTTATTAAATGATATATCATAGATGGTTTATAGCCATAGTTTTTTGCAAGATAATTGTATAAAATATTTGTTGCGATAGATGCAAATAATACAAATCCCATTTGGGCTAAAAACCCATTTAGTGTTGATGCATCATATATATTTTTATATATTATTAAATCAATTAATACCATATTTATGATTGTTAATAATTCTTGTTTTTTATCATCTTGCGATAATAATATAAATCTTATTTTTTCACATAATATTATGGTTATTGATACTGGTATTATAAATGTTATGAGACTTTTAAAGGTAAGGGTATGATATGTTTTAGTAAATCCAAAATAAATACCAGTTGAATAAAATAATAAAACATATATGATAGAAAGAATGAATACTAATATACATACTTGTTTATGATATATGGATATTCCTCTTTCTTTTTTTATGATTTTTTTTAGTAAAACCATATATATCAACAAAAAGGCTGCTATTAAAAATCTTGAAATATTTGTTGATACAAACAGTGCAAAAAGAAGAATTATTCCTAATATGAGTTCAAGACCATAGATTTTTATTTTGTCTTTTTTCATATTCTACATCCCTCTCTTTGCCTAATTTCTACTAACAAATTATGGTGTTGTTTTTTCTGCTGGGTCTGCAGCAAATGTTACTTCTATTGTTGTTGTTTTATCTTCAAGTGGTAGTTTTTTTAACTTAACAGTTACTGTTACTGTTGTTGTCTCTGCTGGTTGTAATGTAACAGTTGAAGCACTTCCTGCTAATGCAGCAGTTACATCAAAATATTCTGATTCTGTATTTGATGATACTGTTACATTTTTGATAATTGCAGCAAGTTCTTCACTATTGTTTAATACTGTATAAGTTGCAGTTACTTCTTCATCTACTTTTGTCATGCCTGTTACGTTGATACTTGCAGTTGTATCATTTGTAATCGCTGGTGTTACTGTAGCAGTAGAACCAGATGATTTTGTACTAGTTGGTGTACCAGTAAATTTAACATCAAAACCTTCTTCTGCTCCTGTTGCAGTTGCAGATCCACTAATTCTTAAATTGATTGTTGATACGGCAGCATAACCGATTCCAAGTGCTAGTATTGCAACTAATACCGCAAGTAGTGTAAATGATTTTTTCTTTTTGCTCATCTTTTTCCCTCCTATTTTTTATTCTACTCTCTTTTATTTTACAATAATCGACTCTTTTTGTAAAGAAAAAAGGAGAATATATTCTCCTTTTAAAATAAAGATAATTGATTTGATTCTGGAAGATCTTTTAAAATGTTCATCTCTTTCATTCGATCCATTAAGGTTGATGAGACTTTTGCTCTTTTTTGAATATCTTCCATACTAATAAATTTACCTTTTTCACGTTCTGCGACAATGTTTTTAGCAACTGTATCTCCTAGTCCATCAATGGCATTAAAGGGAGGATATATTTCTGTATCGCTTTTTACAACCCATACGGTTGCATCACTTTCATACAAATCTACATTCAAAAATTTGATACCTCTTGCAGTTGCTTCTAAGGCTACTTTTAGACTTTCAGCCTGTCCATTTTCTTTATTTGTTGCCTCATATCCTTTTGATTGAATATCTTCAAGTCTTGCTTTTATGGACGAGTATCCTTTTATCATATTTTCAACATCAACATCTGTTGCCTTTGATGAATACCATGATGCATAAAAATATACTGGCATATGAACTTTATACCATGCAATACGAAAGGCAGATATAACATAGGCTGCAGCATGCGCTTTTGGGAACATGTATTTTATTTTTGCACAAGATCCTATAAACCATTCTGGGATATTTGCTTCTTGCATTGTTTTTACATGTTCTTGCCAAGTTTCGGGGTCTTTTGATGCTTTTCCTTTACGAACAAATTCCATTATTTTAAAGGCTTTAATTGGTTTTACTCCATGGTACATTAAATATACCATGATATCATCACGACATCCTATTGTTTCCTTAAATGGTACAACATTATTGGCAATTAATTCTTGAGCATTTCCAAGCCATACATCGGTTCCATGTGAAAGACCTGATATTTTAATCAATTCTGCAAATGTTGTTGGTTTGGTATCTTCCACTAGAGAAATTGTGAAAGGGGTACCAAACTCTGGAATTCCAAGTGTTCCTGTATTACACATAATTTGTTCTTTTGTTACTCCTAAGGCATCTGTTGACGTGAAGATTGACATTGTTGCTTTATCATCTAGTGGAACTTTTAATATATCTGTTTTTGATTGATTTTGAATTAATCTTAATTGTGTTGGATCACTATGTCCTAAGATATCTAGTTTTAATAAGCATTGATCAATTGAATGGTAATCAAAGTGTGTTGTTCGCCACTCTGCCGTTGCATCCTCTGCAGGAAATTGGTATGGGGTAAAGTCTGATACTTCCATGTAATCTGGTATAACAACAATTCCTCCTGGATGTTGTCCTGTTGTTCTTTTTACTCCTGTACATCCTATTGCAAGACGCTCAATCTCAGCAGTTCTTACATCTGTAATTTCTTTATCTTCAAAATATCCTTTTACAAATCCAAATGCTGTTTTATCTGCAACAGTTCCAATTGTTCCGGCACGGTAAACATTATCTTCTCCAAATAATACCTTTGTATAGGCATGAGCAGATGCTTGGTTTAAATCAGAAAAGTTTAAGTCAATATCTGGTACTTTATCGGCATTAAATCCTAAGAATGTTGCGAAAGGCATATCTTGTCCATCTTTGATCATTGGTATATGACAGTTTGGACATTCTTTGTCTGGAAGATCAAATCCTGATGAGTACTCTGCCCCTAATTGATTTCCTTCATCATCTTCAAAGATTGATTTTTTACATTTCGAACAGCGATAGTGTGCTGCAAGCGGATTTACTTCCGTAATTCCCATCATAGTTGCAACGAAACTAGAACCAACAGAGCCACGAGATCCTACTAGATAGCCTTCATCGTTGGAGTGTTTTACAAGTCTTTGTGCAATCAGATAAATAGGATCAAATCCTCCTCCAATTACTCCTCCTAGTGTTTTTTTCACTTTTTTTGCTAGGGCTTTCTCATCTAATTCTTCTTCTGTTGTTTTTTTAACGTAATCTGTTACCATTGATTTTATATTTTCTGATCCTTTTAGGATTTCATCATGTAACTCTTTATGAACTATTCTCTGATATTCTTCTTCCTCTAGACCATCATCTTTATGTTTTTCCGTAATAATTTTAAAGACAATATCACCATATAATTCAGTTGCAATTCTTTCTTCTATCATATATGGGAGTGGTTCTCCATACCAGTCTTTTGCTTTTGTATATACTAAATCTGTTACAACGACTGGACAGTCTAAATAACTTTTTCCATCATCACTTTTTACTCTAGGAGAAAATGGAATTCCTCCTGTATCAATTATTACTTCTACGATTTCACACATATCGGCAATTTTATTTGTGTTTTCTACAACTATTTCATATGCTAAATTTTGATCTAAAAATTTAAAATTATCTAACATTTCATCTGTTGTTCTAAAATGATTGGATGGTATTTCTGTTATCCCATTTTTAGCAAGGGGATGTCGTCCTCCTCCTGGTACTTTTTGATTTACAATAATTTCACGATAGATTTTATCTTCTGGATTAATATGGTGAACATCTCCTGTTGCGACAATCAGTTTTCCTGCTTCTTTTGTTACGCGAATAATTTTTTCAATATTGGCTAATAACTCAGCTTGAGATGCAAAATCGTTTGTTTGAAGCATATGAGAGTAACATTCTGGTGGTTGAACTTCTACATAATCATAGAAACGAATTATATTGGATAATTCATCATCACTTTTTGATTTTGCAAGTTGGAAAACCTCACTTTCATAACAGCCACTTCCTACTAGTAGTCCTTCTCTATGTTCTTCTATGACACTTCTAAGTATTCTTGGTGTTTTATATAAATAAGTGGTATTAGCAAGGGATATAATTTTAAATAAATTTTTTAATCCTGTTTTGTTTTTTACTAAGAGATTAATGTGATGTGCACTACCATATTTATAAATTTCATCTTTTTCTACTAATTTATCGATATCACACATTTTTTCAATATTGTTGTTGTATAATTTCTTTAACATTTTATGAAATACTAGGGCAGTTCCTTCGGCATCATAGTCTCCTCTATGATGAGCTGTTTCGTCCCATGGTACATCATATCTTTTAACAAGTGCTGATAGTGAGTGTCTTGAATACATATTATCCATGGTTCTTGATAATTCTAAAGTATCTATTACAGGGTTTTTGAATGTACCTAAATTATATTTTTTATAAGCCATTTCTAAGAATGATACATCAAATTTTGCATTATGAGCAACCATTGGACAATCTCCAAACCACTCTATAAATCTTTTTACGGCATTTTCTTCTGTATCTTTATCTTCTAGCATTTCATCTGTTATATTCGTTAATTCCATTATTTTTGATGGGAGTTTTCTTCCTGGATTAATTAATTCATCATATCTTTCTAGTATTGCTCCATCTTTTATTTTTACAGCACCAATTTCAATGATAGAATCAGCACCTCCGGCGTTAAATCCTGTTGTTTCAAAATCGAATACAACAAATGTCTGATCAAGCAGTTTTTCTTCATTCGGTCTTGTTACAATATCTACTGAATCATCAATCATGGTTAATTCTGCTCCATATATTGCCTTAAATGGTTCTTCTCCTTCTTTTAGATTTTTATTATGGTCTGTTACCATATTAAAAACATGAGGAAATCCTTGAACCCCATTATGATCGGTAATTGCTACTGCTTTCATCCCAAACTTCATGGCTTGTTTTACAATATCCGTTTCATCTGCAACTCCATCCATTTGTGACATTTTCGTATGACAATGTAATTCTACTCTTTTCGTTTGGGCAAGATCTTTTCTTGTAGAATCTTTTGATTCTATTTTTAAGATATCTCGTGCATTTATAACAAGTTCCTTCGAATATTTATCATTTACTGATGCTCCTCTTATTTTTAACCAGGAACAATTTTTTAATTCTTTACATATTCTTTTATATTCTTCTTCTTCTCTTACGAATATTTTACAGTATATACTATCCGAATAGTCTGTCACTTTTAACGTTATGATTTTAAAGTCTGTTTTGGCTGATTCAAAGAAATCTGTTCCAAATATTTTTCCTTCAATTACAACATCGTTGTATTCTCCAACAATTGTTTTTATTTTTATGGGATCTTCTTTAATTCCTCTTCCTATAATGTTGTTTTCTTCTTTGGCTTCTCTTCGATATATTTTTTTCTCAGGCTGTTCTACTTTTAGATTTTCTTTTTTCTCTTTTGTAGGTAGTTCTACATTTTTAATTTCTTGATCTAATTCCTTTTGAATTTCTTCTAATATATGACTGTCTTCTCTTATTTCAATAGGAACTTTGTTTGTATATCCTAACTGTTTTAATTTTTTTTCAATTGTTGATTGAGCAGATTCTAATCTTTCTTTTTCTAATTCATTTGTTGTCAATAAAACAAGTTTTTCATTTTCAATTTGTAAAGAATCTTTATATAATTCTTTTATATTTAATTCATCTATTGTATCTAATATGTATTCAGAGTAATATGTTTGATACATTTCTAAATCTTGCTCTTTTATACTCCAAATAAACTCTATTGCTTTGGCATTTTGATCAAGTTCCTGTTTCTTTTCTTCTAATTCTTTAAAAACATTTATTGGAAGTAATTTATCTTTTTCTATTAGAATATTCCAACGTTTTTCTTTTGAATTAATTCGTATTTTAGTTATTGTTGCATCATTAAAATATTGGAAATTTTCTTCTCCAATATTTATTTTTTCTAATAATATTTTTATTTTTTCATTCATACTTCCCCCTGCTTTCTGCTCTATAATCGATTGTCTCTTATTATGTATCTTTTATTTCGAATACAAAAATCAATAAATTCTTCTAGATTCATCTTCTTTAATTCTTTTTCATATGCATATTTATCCGCATCAAAAGCAATTTTATCTCTCATCATGTACTCCATAAACTGTTCTTTTGGAACTCCTAAATACATAAGCCAGTATGGATATAACCATCTTTTTAAAGATAATAATTCTGGATTTCCGCTTAAATAAAAACTTCTTTTATTTAGACGTGTTGCATATTCATTTAGAACTGCTAACTCGACAATTGCTACTTTAAACTTTTTATCTTCTCCATTATAGATTTTAATATTATTCATAATCATATTAAGAGTTATTTCATATAAAATATTTAATGGCCTTTTCGGATCAATTGCTTTTCCAATAATCATTTTTCCATTAATTACATGTTCCATAATTCCAAATTCTTTATTTACAATAAAAAAAGTATATTCTGGCATGTCTTTTCGAATTATTTTATCCATTAAATAAGTCGTTTCTTTTTTATTCTTATCCCATAGTCTCATGATATCTAATCTATATTTTTCTACTTGTTTTTTTATTTTATCATAGTATTTGTTTTCTAAAACAATATTATATATCGTATCATCATTTGGAATAAAGTTTTTATAATCTTTCATAATAGCAAGTTTGTCTTTATATGTTTCATTATATTTTACTTTATAGGTTTCCCACATTTTTTGTTTTAATTTATATATATTTTCAGATACAGACGCTTGAAATAACAACGTCCATATTAAGGCATAATCATTTACTATAAATTTTGTGTTCAATTTTTTTCACCACTCTTTATACTTATCATACCAAAAAATAAGAAAAAGTTGTATCCTTTTTCTCATTTCTTTATTGGATTTTTTGATAGATAAAATAGATTGCCACTGCAATAATTGCAATTACTAGTAATGCTATTAATATTTTGATTGGAAGTGGGATTCCTTTATCTTTAAAGTCATTTGCCATTTCAAAGTCTTCTTCTGATAGGTCCATACTTTTCGTATAAAAATCTTTATCCATTTTTCCAGTTTCTTCTGTTGTATCTAAATCTTTTTGAGCCTCTATTTCTTGTAGAAGATTATTAGATGGCTCATTTTTTTCTAGTTCTTCTTTCTCTTCTTGTTTTTCATTTTGTTTTTTATCCATATTTTCTGGAGAATCTACTTTATCTAGAATACTAGTTGCCATCAAATCACTTAATAAATCTACTGTTGTTTCTTTATCTAACTCTCCTGCTAATGTTTTTGATGCAATAGTATCCATTAATTCATGAATACCTTCCTCTTCTGGAGTTGCTTGTCTTTTCTTTTTTTCTTCTCGATATTTGGCTAATTCCTCTAAATTGATTCCTGCTAATATATTATAACTTGTGTATTTTAATTTTCTTTTTTCTTCTAATTCATCATTATCTTTTCTATTTTTACGTGCTTCCTCTAAAACACTATTAATATCATATATTTTCTTTTCATCTTTATGGTATAGATGGTTAAATTCTTCCAATTCTTTTTTTACTTTTGGTACATTTTCAATTCCTTGATACTTTACCCTTTGTTGGTATTGTTCTCTGGATGCTTTTCCATTATATGTTTCGGAATTTATCTCATAAGCATTTGCATGGGTTACATCTGTTATATTGGCATATTTAGGATTATTGGCAACATCTTGATATAATTCTTGATTTTTAGTTGATCTTGTTTCTTTTGGTGTTATATCTTCTTTATATCGGTCCATTCTTCTCATAAGACTCACTCCCTATTTTCATTTTAGCATAACTATTCTCAAAACAAAAGATTATTTCTTTCTTGTTTACGTTTTCTTTTCGTTTTGTCAAGTATATTTTTTCTTCTTTACTTGGTTTTAGTTTTTCGTTATAATATTTTTGAAAGGAAGTTGTTTTTATGAAAATTAAAGTTAATAAAGATGCTTGTATCGGATGTGGAGCATGTGCATCTATCGCAGAAGATCTTTTTGAAATTACAGACGAAGGATTATCTCATGCAAAAGTAGAAGTAGTTCCTGCTGATAAAGAGGATGCTGCTAAAGAGGCAATTGAATCTTGCCCAACAAGTGCTATTGAAGGAGAATAAAAAAAAGACTAATTATTTAGTCTTTTTTATTATTTTTTTAGGCTATATACGATTGCTACTTCTTTAGGAGTTAATTTACGATATTCTCCTGATTTTAAATCTTGAATATTAAAAATTCCAATTCTTTCTCTCGTTAGTTTTTCTACTGGAAAACCTACACTTTCAAACATTCTTTTTACTTGATGGTTACGTCCCTCATGAATTGTTATTTCTACCATACTTGTATTTTTTTCTGGATTCACTTTTTTTAATTTTACACGACTTGCTTGTAATTTTTCATTATCAACAATAACGCCGGCTTTTAATTTTTCGATTTGTTCTCCTTTTATGATTCCCTTTATTTTTGCAAGATAGACTTTGTCTATTTTATTTTTTGGATGCATCATAATATTAGAAAACTCACCATCATTTGTTAATAAAAGTGCTCCTGTTGTATCATAATCTAGTCGACCTACTGGATAAATTCTAGATTCTGTTTGAATTAATTCTGTTATAATCTTTCTATTTTTATCATCTGATGTTGATGTAATTACCCCTCTTGGTTTATTGATTAGATAATATTCTTTTTCTTCTTTATAGATTAATTTATCATTTACTTCTATTGCATCTTTCTCATTTACTTTTGTTCCAAGTTCTGTTACTATTTTTCCATTTACTTTTACTTTTCCATCTTTTATTAACTCTTCTGCCTTTCTTCTAGATGTTATTCCAGATTGAGCAATTACTTTTTGTAGTCTTTCCATATAGATCCCCTCTTTTTTGTTTTTTCCTATTATATCTTATTTTTTTAGGAATTGCTAGTCGTAAGTACCAATTTCTTTTTTCTTTCATACAATAGATTAAGGAGGTTTATATGTATAATAATTATCCTGTTTCCTATGGAAATCCTGATGATGAAAGATTTTTATTTGCACCATTCTTATTAGGTGGCCTTGCTGGTACTGCTTTGGGATATGGTATTGCAAATAATAATCAAAATCCTACTTATTATCCTGTCTATCCAATGTATCCACCATATCCTTATCCTACTTGTCCTAATTGTCCTACTAATAATTATTATTTTTAAGCAAAAATAAAATGACTTTTTGTCATTT
>CAMOQR010000015.1 GCA_946623125.1 uncultured Caryophanales bacterium
TTATAGTAGGGAAGTGATAATATGAAGATATTTAAAAGACTTATCTATTTATTCTTTCTATTATTGTTTATTCCTGTCGTTTATGCAGAAGAACTTAATATTTCAAGTGTTTCTGTAAAAGATAAAAGTGGAACAATTACTTATGATGAAATCAAACAAGAAAATAATACTATTACTAGTAATATTACATTTCATCAATTACATGATTTCCTAAATTTAGATGTAGAAATAGATAATCAAGAGAATAACTCTTATATTCTTGATTCTATAACGTCAAGTAATTCTAATTATTTAGTAATGGCGCCATGAAAGATTATGTTAATTCTAAAAATCAAGTTACGATAAAAGGAATTCGTACAATGTATGAAAAATCTGGTTTCAAATGTAAATAAAGGGTATTCTTATATCCTTTTTTTCATTATTTACAATTAAAAAAAGAAATGATATGATAAGTCACATATTGGGGGAATTTACTTGACAAAAGAGATGAATAAAAGATTATGGTATATGACAAATGTAAAGAAACTCGTAATTGATAATCCATCTATCATAGATGAATTTGAATGGATGTTTCTTAAAAATTTAATAATGAAAGAACCAATTCCCAGATTATATCATATAGATTTAGTAAGAGAATTGTTAGATCATTTATCTCTTATACCGGATAAAGATAATATTTATATAAAGTTTTTAGAAGAATTAGAAAAAGAACATGAAATAAAAGATAAGAAAATCATAGAAGTTGGAGGAGGTACATTTCCAAATCTTGCAAAAAGAATTAGTAAAAAATTAAAAACAGGAACAATTACAGTATATGATCCTAGACTTTCTAAAGCAGAAAAACAAACAGAAAAAATGATTTTAAAAAGAGAAATGTTTACAACTAAAACTCCTATAAAAGATACAAATTTAATGATTGGATTAATGCCCTGCAAAGGAATAGAACCATTAATCAACCAAGCAATAAATAATAGAATAGATTTCATGATATGGTTATGTGAGGGAGGGCCTCATGGAGACTATATTGATTATTTTGAATATGAAGATGAATGGTTAGATAGTATCTTGTCATATGGAAAAAGAGGAGTAGAAAAAAACAACATGGGTCAGATGAAAGTAAAACATTTTCCCAAATATTCGGAATATCCAATTATTTATAACACAAAAAAAGAAGAGTAATCTTCTTTTTATTTAACAGGTATTTTTTTACCAACTTGTAATTGAGTCGATGTACCAAGTGGTAAATAATATAGGCCATATGCTTTAAAACAAAAAATTAGTTTTTCGCTACGTACATTAGAGTATAATGATAAAATAGTTCCATCACGATTTACAAAACAAAGATCTACTTTTTGACAGAAAAAATAAGTATTGGCAACTTTTTTATGAGGAAAAAAAATTGCTTGTTCTAAAGGCTCCAGTACAAATTTTAAAGAACGAAATCTTTCGGATTTCTTTTCGTATTCGATAACAGGAATTTTAGAAGAAAGAATTAATTTCATAGTATCACCAAGCAAATTATATCATAAAAAACTTTTAAAGAAGAACAAAATATGATATCATAGAACTGGAAATGGAGGTATAAGTATGAGTGGACATTCAAAATGGGCTACAATACATAGAAAAAAAGGTTTATTGGATGCTGCTAGAGGAAAAGTATTCCAAAAGTTAGCAAAAGAAATTATGGTAGCAGCAAAAGGAGGAAGTCCTGATCCGAGTCAAAATGCTGCACTAAGATTAGCAGTTGATAAGGCAAAAGCTCAAAACATGCCAAAAGATAATATCCAAAAGGCAATAGAAAAAGCAGCAGGTGGAAGTGACGGAGCAAATTTCGAATCTGTAAGATATGAAGGTTATGGCCATGGAGGTGTTGCCTTTATGGTAGACTGTCTAACAGATAATAGAAATAGAACAGCATCACAGGTTAGAGCAGCATTCACAAAAGCAGGAGGAAATCTTGGCACCGATGGTTCTGTAAGTTATATGTTTGAAAGACGTGGATCTATTGTTATACCTGGAGAATACGATGAAGATACTATGATGATGACAGCATTAGATGCTGGAGCATTAGATTTTGAAAAAATAGAAAATAATTATATGATTACAACAGATTCTCAATCCTTTACGGCAGTAAAAGATGCATTAGAATCCGCAGACGTAAAAGAATTCTTAGAATGTGAATTAACCTATATTCCAAATATGGAAGTAGAACTTGATGAAGAAGGACAAGAAAAAGTATTAAAACTAGTAGAGACATTAGAAGACTTAGATGATGTACAAGATGTATATTATAATTTAAAAGAAAAAGAATAGACTGAAAATTCAGTCTTTTTTTCTTGTATTCTAGAAAAAAAGAAATATAATAAACATCAGGTGATAATATGAAAACAATCTACTATGATTTAAAACTAGAAGCAATCAATTTAAGAATGCATCAAATTCGCCACTTAAAAGAATTAAGACTTCCAAAAGGAACTTTTAACAACGAAGCATTAATGTTAATATTAAATAAAAAATATAGAACCTCAGATGGAAAAAGAATTTTGTTCAAGTATTTAGATGCTCAAGATGATGCTCGTCTAATGACAAGTAAAGAAAAAACACTAGCATACTTAAATGGGTCAAGTTATAAGAAAATAAAACCATTAATTATTCCAGAATATATTGTAAAAGTAGATTCTAAACCAGCAGGATTTGCAATGCCATTAGTTGAAAATCATAAAAATTTAGGAATATTACTAGAATCGCATAAGGTTTCCATGAAAAAAAAGAAAGAATATTTAATTATGCTTGGTAAATTAATTGATGAAGTGCAAAGAGTAGATGAAAAACACAATTTTTCTTTTTCTGACTTAAATGAATATAATTTTATCATTAATCAAGAAGGAAAAATGAACGCCATAGACTTAGACAGTGCATATATTGATGGTATTGATGGAATAAATCCTCCAGAATTATCTCTTTATCTACATAAAAATAAAAATTTAAGAGGATTTAAGGACAAATACCCACGAACCTCATCCGGAATTGTAATACCAAATCAAAATAGCGATCTATACTGTTATAATATGATTATTTTAAGCCTACTTGCAGAAGAATATGTTCACAAAATAGATATGAATCTTTTTTATCAATATTTAGAATATTTAGAATTAGTTGGAGTACCAAAAGAGTTAATTGAGACTTGGTTTAATTTATATTCGAAAAAGAAAAATGATAACCCAGAAAAATATATAGCAGAAATTCCAGATGATATTTTAAAATATTCTAGATTTGAAACATTTCAAAAAGTAAAAACATCAAATTAAAACGTTTGTTCAATTTTTATTTGATAAAAATATCTTTTTAGTTTATAATGAGATAGGAGAGTGATAAAATGTATGATTATATAAAAGGTGTTATTACATATATCAAAAATAATGCTGTTGTATTAGATAATAATGGGATAGGTTATTTAATATATGTATCAAACCCATATTCATATGAAATCAATAAAGATTACAAGATTTATATCTATCAACATATAACAGAAGATGAAAATACTTTATATGGATTTAAAAGTATTCAAGAAAAAGAATTCTTTTTAAAATTAATTAGTGTTAAAGGCCTTGGCTGTAAAATGGCACTACCAATACTAGCCGTTGGATCATTAGATGGAATTCAAGATGCCATAGAAAGAGAAAATATATTATATCTTAAAAAATTCCCAAAAATTGGTGATAAATTAGCCAAACAAATAGTATTAGATTTGAAAGGTAAACTAGAATTTATTGGTGTAGGAATAAGTGATGATGAAATTACAACAGAAAATGAATTAAAAGAGGTATTAATTGGATTAGGATATAAAGAAAAAGAAATTATACCTGTATTAGCCAAAGTAGATACATCCTTACCAATAGAAGGTCAAGTAAAAGACGCTTTAAAATTATTATTACGATGAATGTTATTCCAATAAAAGATATAATTATTAAAAAAACATTCGAAGATGTATGGGACACTATAGAATGTTTAGAAGAAGATTATGGCTTAGAAACAAAGATTAAAAAGGAAGAAATCAAAATAATACTTGAAAAATTCTATGAATACTATGAATCAAAAGAACTAGTTTATGCATACCAAGAGCAAATGAAAAAAGATTTTGAAGATATTGCGTTCTATGCAGTAGAAGGATGCTGTCCGATTAACTTTGATAGTGTTTTAAATTTACTATACAATGAAGAATTACTTTGTTCTCATACAGAAATAGATCCAATAGAAGTAAAAAAAATGATTGGAGCAATCAGAAAAACAAAAAGAAGGGGAGTGATACGCATTGAAAGAAAACATCATTAAAAACTATGACTTATTTGACGATAACACAATGGATAATACGATTCGTCCAGAAACGATGGAAGAATACATTGGGCAACAGGATGTAAAAGAAAATATTAAAGTGTTTGTTAGTGCTGCCAAGAAAAGAAATGAAGCACTAGATCATGTATTATTATATGGACCACCAGGACTTGGTAAAACGACTCTTGCTTTTATTATCGCGCATGAACTTGGGACAAATATTAAAACAGCAAGCGGACCAAGTATTGAAAAGAGTGGAGATTTAGCAGCAATTCTTTCATCTCTTGAACCTGGGGATGTATTATTTATAGATGAAATTCATAGAATGCCACGATATATAGAAGAAATCCTATATCCTGCTATGGAAGATTTTTCATTAGATATTATTGTAGGAAGTGAAGGAAATAGTAGGAATATTAAAATTGATTTACCACCCTTTACTTTAGTAGGCGCAACAACACGTGCAGGAGACTTATCTTCTCCATTAAGAGACCGTTTTGGAATTGTTTCCAAACTGCAATTTTATACAATAGAAGAATTAACGGAGATTGTAAAAAGAACATCTAGAGTATTAGATATGCCAATAGATGATGATGCTGCAGTAGAACTTGCTAAAAGAAGTCGTGGAACCCCAAGAATTGCCAATCGTTTATTTAAAAGAGTAAGAGACTTTGCCATGGTAAAAGATAGTGATAAAATCACCTTAGAAATAACGGAAGAAGCACTAGAACGATTAAAAGTAGATAAAATAGGACTAGATAATACTGACAGAGATCTTCTTTTAGCAATCATTAATCGATTCAATGGAGGACCTGTTGGAATAGAAGCATTAAGTAGTTCGATTGGAGAAGAAGTAACAACCATTGAAGATGTATATGAACCATACTTATTACAAATTGGTTTACTAAAAAGAACGGCTAGAGGAAGAGTAGCAACCGATAAAGCGTATGAAGTACTTGGAATAGAAAAGAAATAATACTTTTCTATTCTTTTTATTTGTGATATAATGAACCATAAATGGAGGGATACCATGAAAGTAGAAGAATTTGATTATGAATTACCAGAAGAGTTGATTGCGCAAACACCACTTGAAAAAAGAGATGAATCAAGATTAATGGTTTTAGATAAAAAAACAGGAGAAATAGAACATAAAAAATTCTATAATATAATTGATTATTTAAATCCAGGAGATACCTTAGTATTAAATAATTCTAAAGTATTACCTGCCAGATTAATTGGAGTAAAAGAAGAGACAAATGCAGTAATAGAAATATTACTTTTAAAAAATATAGAAAAAGAAGTATGGGAATGTCTCGTAAAACCTGCAAGAAGAATTAAAGTAGGTACAGTGATTTCTTTTGGAAATGGTAAATTAAAGGCAAAATGTGTAAAAGAAGAAGAGGAAGGAATTAGACATTTAGAACTAATCTATGATGGAATTCTATTAGAAATATTAGAAGAATTAGGAACAATGCCACTACCTCCTTATATTCATGAAAAATTAAAGGATCAATCAAGATATCAAACAGTATATGCAAAAGAAGTTGGAAGCGCCGCAGCCCCAACAGCAGGACTACATTTTACAAATGAATTACTTGAAAAAATTAAAAAGAAAGGTGTAAATATTGCCTATATTACATTACATGTAGGACTTGGAACATTCCGTCCAGTATCCGTTGAAAAAGTAGAAGATCATGAAATGCACAGTGAATACTATATGATGGACAAAGAAACAGCAAATCTTTTAACACAAACAAAAAAGAATCATAAAAGAATCATTGCAGTAGGTACGACTAGTACAAGAACTCTTGAAACCATTATGAAAAAATATCATAAATTTCAAGAATGTAGTGGTTGGACCAATATCTTTATCTACCCAGGATATGAGTTTAGTGCAATTGATTGTTTAATTACAAACTTCCATCTACCAAAATCAACCTTAGTGATGTTAGTTTCTTCCTTAGCCGGAAAAGACAATATTTTAAATGCATACCAAGAAGCAATCAAAGAAAAATATAGATTCTTCTCTTTTGGAGATGCAATGTTTATTAAAGAAGAGAAATAAGAATTGAATAATTCTTATTTTTTTGATATTATACAGATAAGAATAGGAATGATAAAGAAGGAATAATAATGATAAAAATAAGAAACAAAAAAAGTATTGTTTTAGCATTTATTTGTATATTGATTTTATTTTTATTTCTTTTTTTTCGTAATAGTTTTGCTATACCAATAGATGAAAATGATGTAGAAGTAAATCCTAAAACAACTTTAAAATATTTTTTAACCGTATCTTATGATGGAATTGATTCTGCTGGTACAAATTCAGAAACAGCAGAAGTAACAGAAATAAAAAGTGGACTTTTAGAAGTAGAAGATAGAATACCAGAAGGATTAGAATTTTTGGATTTTGAAACAACATCAAATGGAAGAATTGGTGCAATAGAAGAAGATAGTGGAAACGCATGTATTGGTATGGTAGTAGATGATACAAAAGAAAGTTCCTATACAGAAGGAAAATGGAATGAGAATAATACCGAATATACATATCATGGACTTCACTATAATGCAGAAACAAAAACAGTTCATTTTAAAGTAAAAAATCTAAGGGCAGGATGTAAATTAACAGTAGGAGTTGTAACCAAAACTCCTGAAATAGATGATCCAGAAACAGAAAGAGTAGAAACAAGAAGAGACTTTTATAACTTTGCTACCGGAAAAGAAAGAACGTTAACGAATCATTCCAATACTGTTCATGTATTTATGGGAAATGATGAAGAAACATTATATAATGTATCATACCAATATAGTGGAACAGTACCAAGAAATGCGCCACAACTTCCTCAAACAATTTCATATGCCAAAGATGAAAAAGTAGGAATTATTCAAGATATGAATATTGAAGGATATGAATTTAGTGGTTGGACAACAAATGATGTAGCAATATCTAATAATTCTTTTAATATGCCAGAAAGAAATGTCGTTCTAACAGGTTCATTTACAGAAAAACCAAAAAAACAAGTAAACTACCAAATAGTAGGAGAACAACCAGAAAACTACGTAATCCCAAGACAAAAAGAATACTATGTTGGAGAAAATGTAGAAATAAAAGATTTAAAAAAAGATAGTAAATTAAGTGGATATAAGTTTTCAGGATGGGAATCAGAAGATGTAGAAATAACAGATGATTATGATTTTATAATGCCGGATTATAATGTTACATTAACTGGAAGATTTGAGAAAATAGAATATAAAGTATATTATACTTTTAATGAATCAATGTGGATTCCAGACCAAGAACTATACTTACCAGAAGCAAGAGTATATGAACCAGGAGAAATAGTACATCTAGAAACAATAGAAAATGAACCAGAAGGATATAAATTTGTAGGATGGTTACATGAAGATAATTTTAGAATGCCGGAAGAAGATGTAACTATATATGGAGAATGGAAATACTATTATGGAGAATTTGAACCACAAATAGAAAAAGAAATACTAAATCCAAAAGAATACTATAATGTAGGAGATCAAGTAGAATTTAAAATAACAATAAGAAATCCTTCAGAATATAATTTATATGATGTAATAGTAGAAGAAGAAAGCAAAAATTCACTGCTAGAAGATCCACCAAATTCAGAAGCAGAACCATCTTTTTATGAAAAGCCATCTGATCATATCGGATTAATCCATTATATAGAAAGTAATACCAGTAAAGAATTAAAAGCCTTTTATACCATAACGGAAGAAGATCCATCACTAATTGAAAGTGTATCAAGTATACAAGGAGCACAAGCAGATTATTATGGTGTAGATATGGTAGAAAAAGACTATAACGCAAAAGTTCAATTCAAAACTCAACCGAAAATCATCATATGTAGTGAAAGTTCAAATACAGATAAAAAAGATATTTTTGAATATAACATAACTAATACGAGAACAAAAGAAAAAGATGTATTAGAAGTATTAGAATCAGAATGTAAACAAATAATACTAGAACCAGGAGAATATCAGTTAGAAGAAAAACTTCCAAACAAATTATATAATCTAGAAGATATAATAGGACCAATTTCAATAGACAATAAAATAATAACAATAGATGCAGGAGAAGAATATAAAATAATATATAGACATCGATATAAGATTGCATCAATAGTAAACCCATTAACAAAATTTAATATATTTCCAATTTTTATAACGGCAATTCTATTAGTATTATTAGAAGTAATAAATGTATATACATTTATAAGAAAGAAAGACACAAATCAATTAAAAGAAAAAATGTTAAGTATCATAAAAACAAAAAAAGCCAAAAAAGTATTGACAATATTAGTAATAGTATTAACAGTTATATTAAGAATAACTATGATGTATAAATATGAAAAATATACATCCAAAGAATCCATTAAAAGATTCTTAGAAGAAAATGGAATTTATTCAGAAGAAAAAAGAGAGGTAGAAATATCATCAAATGACTATGATAACCCATCATCATGGAAAATAAAGAAAAAAGCAGAATGGATTTCAAAAGATAAAGTAAAAATAACATTTGATGTGAAATCAGTATTAAAAGAGAACGAAAACAAAAAAAAGAAAGATATTATCCTTGCAATAGATACATCAGGTTCTATGAATGGAAAAAAGTTAGAAAAAGCAATCAATGACTCCAAAGAATTAATTGAATTTTTATTAGATAATGATCCGGAAAATCGATTTGTGATTGTTACATTCAATGAATCTGCAACGAATTATCCACCATATTTCACAAGTAATAAAGAAGAGTTAATAGAGATATTAAGTTGTATAGATTATGGATATGGTAATACAAGTTATACGGATGCATTAGATAGTATTTATTCGTTATTAAGTGATGAAGAAAATCAAACTGAATACGGAGAAGATAGAGAATTAATAACGTTGTTTTTAACAGATGGATATCCAAATGAAAGAACCTCTTCTCAAGCAGGTAAATATAAATTATTAAAAGATAAATATCCATTTATGTCTATCAATGGAATTCAATATGAAATGGGAATTACTATTATAGAAGATTTAAAAAAGGTAACAGATATACAATTTGTAGCCAATCAAAACAATTTAAAAAACGTATTAATAGAAGCAGCAGTAAACCCAATAAAATATGAAAGCTTTAAAATAACAGATTATATTAATGATGAATATTTTAATATTACATCAGAAAATGATATTCGAGTAAGTAATTTAACAAGTTATCAATTAAAACAAGAAGGGAAAACCCCAATCATAGAATGGACATTTGACGAGGACACATATGCAACAGGAGGAGAAAGAACATTATCCTTTATTTTAAAACTAGAAGACAAATATTCTCATAAAGATGGATTTGTCCCAACCAATAAAAAAGAGATAATAACATATAAATTACCAAGTGAAGAACAACAAACAATAGAAAGCAAACAAACACCAGTATTAAAAACAAGATATCACATACATTATCAATTAAATCTCCCTTCAAATTGTCAAATTGAAGCCATACCAAGCCAAAGTAGTTTTATTGGAAATATCGTAGATATGGGAGAAAAAGAACTATATTGTGAAGGATACGTATTTAAAGGATGGGAAATAAATGATGATGATTATGTAGGACTTGAAATTGTAAACAAGGATATGTTTATAATGCCAGGAAAAGATGTAAGAGTAACAGCAACCTGGGGCAAATATAAAATCAACAAGACAACGGATGGAAGGGTTGAAGGAGTAGAAACAAGATTATATGACGTATTAAAAAATGAAGCATTATCCAATGGATTAGCCAAAGAATATGAAGACGAACATCAAGATAGTATAGATGAATCCAAATCAACAGAAAAAGTATATCATTGGTATGCCAAGAATTATGAGGATGGAAATGCGATACTTAACAAAAATAATGTTATTTTTGCAAATCGTTGTTGGCAAATGATAAGAACAACCGATACCGGTGGAGTAAAAATGATATATAATGGAGAACCAGAAAATGGAAAGTGTTTAAATACAAGAGGCAAACATGTAGAAAAAAGTGCTGAAACAATGGATTTAAATAACACAAACTATTACTATTTTGACTCCTACAAATATGAAAATGATTTGTTAAAAATTGAAGGTGAACAAAAACAAATAAATTTTGATGAATCAACAAAAGATGAATTAATAGGAAAATATACCTGTAAATATAATTCAACTACAACAAGCTGTGCTAATATTTATGAAATAAAATCATTTGATGGAACGATAGCAAGTATGGTTGAATATTCACTAATATATAACTATGCGGAAATAGGAAAATCATCATCAGAAATAGGATACATGAAAAATGATACAGTTTCTTATGAAATTGATAGAAAATATACCAACTCCAAAACAAAATATAAAATATCTAAAGCCACACGTTTCAAAGAAAATCCGTGGGATGCAATGGATTTTTATTACTCTAATACTGTAACAGAAACAGAAAATGGAATGAAATTGGTAGACCCAATAAAATATGATGCAAGTACAACGAATTATTCCGATTTGATTGGAAAATATACAATACTCGAAGAGGATAATAGTTCAGAGAATAGTTTTGGTTCTGTATATTATGTTGCAAATGCTGAAAAAACGGAAATTGATTATATTTATATCAAAAAAACAGAGGATTTAACAAAAAAAATATATTATGGTTCAAGTATTACATATAATGATAATGGAACTTTTACAATAAATGATTCAAAAGAAATGAGTCTGATAGATTATTATAGTAACTATTCAAAATTAAATAAACAATATGTTTGCTTTAACGAGGAAGAAACAACTTGCCAAAATATAATATTTATTATATCAAGTAATAATTTAGAATATAAATATACAACTCCAATTCTATTTTCAAATTCATTTACATATTCTGATGGAAAATATCACCTTAATAAAGAAACACTTAAATACTATGTAAATGCAGAAGGATTTACTTTAGGAAAATCACATTATACATGTATGAATTTATCGACAGAATGTGAAACAGTTAATTTTGCCACCCAATTAAACCGAGGAACACAATTTAGTTATATAACAATGGAAAATGGTAATGGAATAAATGAATTTATTAATCAAACCTTAATCGATTATAAAAACACATCGGATTCATTGATTAAAAAAACAATTGAAGATTGGTTTGAAATAGAAATGAAAGATTATAAGAATTACTTAGAAGATGTAATTTATTGCAATGATAAAAGAGTAAAATCTCTAGGTGCTTTTTCAGAAAACTCATATTTTTATTCTTCAGATGGATATTTTAAAGGAGAGATTGAATTTGACTTAGATAAAGATATAAAATGTAACCGAAGTGTTGATAGTTATAGTGTGAATAATCCAGATGCCAAAATAAAATATCCGGTAGGACTAATGACATATCAAGAAGCCTTATTGATGAATAGTAGTCAGATAACCAGAACTGGTTCCGCCTATTGGTTTATGACAGCAAAAACAACGACATATCACCTTTTTTCAGGTTACGCAACAGGAAATAGTGGAAGTTATACTTATCCCGGAGCATCATATGGAGGAAATTTAGGTGTCCGTCCAGTCATCTCTCTAAAACCCGGAACTCTTTATATAGATGGTGATGGAAGTATGAAAAATCCATATGTAATAGAGATAAATGATTAAAGAAGATTAAATTGACTTTAATCTTTTTTTCTGTTATAATAGAGAAACATTTTGCTTAAGGGGGATAAAAGATGAAATTAGTTGCAGAGCAAATAAAAGTATTAAGAGAGAGAAAAAAAGAATTAGAAGAAAGCATTAAACATTATAGAGAGGGTGCTCAAGAAAGAGAAAAAACATCTATTGATGGAGTAGGATTACCATTCTTAGGAGATTTTCAAGAAGATATGGCATATGCTAATACTAGAAGAGAATATCATGAAATAGAAAAACAATTAGGGCAGGCAGAGTTTGTTACAGAAAGAAATTATAATGCGGTTGATATTGGAACAGCATTCTACGTAAATTTTGGAGATGATGATAGAGAAAGACTAATGTTAATTGATGAAAATATCTCTAATGGTGGATATAAATTAGTCTCAACAAAAAGTGATTTTGGTAAAGCCGTAATTGGTAAAAGAGAAGGGGAAACTGTCACTTATACGGTACAAGCAACAGGAAGAAAGCTTTCTTTAACAATAGATGAAATTGATACAATAAGAGAAAATTATGAACATTTTATTAGAGAGACAGAACAACATAATAGATTGTGTCATACAGCAAAAGAAGAATTAAGACAATTAAAGGAAAGTAATCCAGAAGAATATGCAAATCGTCACACAATATCAAAAAGTCAGTGGTATTTAGCAAATGAAGAATATGGAAAATTTGGCAATCAAAGTAAATCTAGAGCAGATATAAAAAGAAAATCTTATTTAAGAGATATCCTTGCAAATGCAAAAATTGCTGAATTACCAAAAGATGATACAATTGGAATTGGTTCTAAAGTGGAAGTATTAATTACTGATGAAAATGGAAATACTAAAACAAAACAATTTGAATATATTAACCAAGCAATATCAACAGAATTAGAGTCACAATATGTAGAAAGAATAACAGCAGAAGGAAGATCATTATTTGGACTAAAAGCAAACGATACTTTTAAGATTAAACGTAAGAATAAACCAGCACTTATGGGAATAGTTTTATCAGTCAAAAATTATGATGTTGAATTAGGTGAAAAAAGAGTAAAGTAACTCTTTTTTCTTGTGAAGAAAAACAATATAATATATAATAAGGAAGAAATAGAGGGAAGAAGTATGAAAGTAAAATACCACTTAATACATGAAGAAAAAAATACAAAAGCAAGATTAGGTAAATTAGAAACCAATCATGGTACAGTAGATACACCAATGTTTATGCCAGTTGGAACAAGGGCAACAGTAAAAGGATTAACCCCTGATCAAGTAAAAGAATGCCACTCTGGTATCTGTCTTGCCAATACCTACCATTTATGGTTAAGACCAGGAGAAGACATTGTAGAAAAATGTGGAGGACTTCATAAATTTATGAACTATGATCGTCCTATACTAACAGATAGTGGCGGATATCAAGTATTTAGTCTTGCCAAAAACAAGGAAAAAGATATTACAGAAGAAGGAGTTCATTTTAAAAGTCATATTGATGGAAAAGAATTATTACTAACTCCTGAAAAATCAATTGAAATACAAAATAAATTAGATAGTGATATTGCGATGTCTTTTGATGAATGTCCACCTGCAAGCGCAACACATGAGTATTTAAAGAAAAGTATTGAAAGAACACTACGTTGGGCAGAAAGAGGAAAAAAAGTTCATAAAAACGAAAATCAATCTTTATTTGGAATTGTTCAAGGAGGACCTTATGAAGATTTAAGAAAATTCTCTGCAATTGAAACAGTAAAAATGGATTTTGATGGATATAGTGTAGGTGGAGTTGCAAATGATGATGAAAGTAAAGAAGACATGTATAAAGCAATTGAATATTCAACACCATACATACCAAAAGATAAAGTACGTTACCTTATGGGAGTAGGAGAACCAGTTGATATCCTTGAAGGAGTAGAAAGAGGAATTGATATTTTTGACTGTGTTTTACCAACTAGAATTGCAAGACATGGACAAGCATTCACAAGAGATGGAAAAAAGAATTTCAATAATGCACAATATAAAGAAGATTTAAGGCCAGTAGAAGAAGATTGTGACTGTTATTGCTGCAAAAATTTCTCAAGAGCCTATATAAGACATTTGATATCAGTAGGAGAATCTCTTGGAGGAACCCTTTTATCCATTCATAATATCCGTTTCTTAATAAGACTTACAGAAGAAATAAGAGAGGCTATTCGAGAAGATAGATTCCTAGACTATAAAAAAGAATTTTTAGATCGATATGAAAAGACGAAATAATCGTCTTTTTTTATACAAAAAATATTGGACTATTATGAGTGTTTGATGCATCAGGAATAGATTCCTCATTTGAATTTTTTAACGCATGAGAAATCTTAAAAACAGTTCCTACATTTTGAATAATAGGTTTTACTTGATAATAAACAGGAATTGCTTGATTAATAACTCCAAGTGTTTTACTAGTTCCATCTAAAACTTCAGCAAACGGAATACTTTTCAAAAAAGAAACACTACGTGACAAAAGATTACCATTAAGATTAGGATACATTGTATCACCTCTAAAGTATTATATGTCAATTCAAAAAAAAGTTTAAATTATTATTTCAAAACAAAAAGAAATATGATAATATAAAATAAGATAAAGAATAGAAAGGAAGGCTGTTAGATATGTTTGATAAATTAAAAAAAGTATTGACACAATCTATGAATAAACAAACAAATCAAGCAGCACCAACTCCAGAAGAGGAAGGACCAGATTCAATTCAAGGTTATGAAATATTTGATCCTGGTTCCAGTTTTAATGAGCAAACAGCCTTTATTCAAAAAGAAAAGAAAGAACAAAAGCCGAAGAAAACAGAAGTACCAGAAAATGTTCAGCAAGTAGTAATAAACCCTCAAGATGTACAAAGTTCTGTTGGAGCAACAAAAGCATCACTATCAGCCCAACAACAGGGAGCATCTCCTAACGCTAATATGGCAGCACTAGCAAATAACCAACAACTTCAAGGTGGTGCCGCTCAACCAGGTGTTGGAGCACAACCTGGAGCAAATGGTGCCGGAGGAATAGATCCAAATGCTGCTGGAACTGAAGAAGGACTTCCAGACGATGCGTTGAATCCAGTTGATCCAAATCAAAGAATAAGAAAGCCGTTAAAAAGATATCGATATATCATCGTTAATTCTATCGGAAAAAAAGAAAATGGAACATTTGATGCTGAAACAGAAAATGATGTAAGAAACTTCTTAATTTCACAGGATTATCAAGTACTGGAAGTAAAAGAACGTTCAAAATGGGATATTGATGTTGGTGGAAACGGAAAAATGAAAGCAAGTGAGTTGTCATTCTCACTTACTCAATTATCTACTTATATCAAATCAGGTATTCCACTTTCTGATTCTGTTAAAATTCTTGCAAAACAAACGAAAAAAGCAAGCCTAAAAAAAAGCTTCAACCAATTAGTATATGAATTACTAAAAGGAGAAACATTCTCATCTGCTCTAGAAATGCAAGATACAGTTTATCCAAAACTACTAGTAAACATGGTAAAAACAGCCGAGATGACTGGTGATTTGCCATCTATTCTCGATGATATGGCTGAGTACTATACTTCAATGGATCAAACAAGAAAGCAAATGAAATCTGCCATGACATACCCAATTGTCGTATTAACAATAGCAATTGGAGTATTAATCTTCATGTTAACATACTTGGTTCCACAGTTTACCCAAATGTTTGAAGATCAAGGAGCAGAACTTCCTGCCTTAACAAAAGCCATCGTAAATATTAGTACCTTTATCCGTGAAAAATGGTATGTAATTATCATTGTAATTGCAATAGCAGTTTTCGCCTTTATATATACCTATCGTAAAGTACAGAAATTCAGGGAAACAGTACAGACGATTTTAATGCATACACCAGTTATTGGAAATATCATTATTTATAATGAAACAGCAAACTTTACCAAAACATTTGCATCATTAATTAACCATGGAGTATTTATAACAGATTCCATGGAAATCTTATCAAAAATAACAACCAACGAAATATTTAAACGTATTATTTCGAAAACATTGGAAAATCTTGCCAAAGGTGACACAATTTCTACAGCATTCCGTGGAGAATGGGCAATTCCAATTGTTGCATATGAAATGATTGTAACAGGAGAATCTACTGGTCAATTAGGTACCATGATGGAAAAAGTTGCTGATCACTTTCAAATGTTACATAAAACAGTTATTGATCAGATGAAAAGTTTAGTAGAACCATTTATGATCTGCTTCCTAGCAGTAATCGTAGGTGTTATCTTAGTATCTATTATTCAACCAATGTTCTCAATTTATAGTCAAATTAAATAATAAAGGAGGTAATTCGATAATGACAATAACATACACAATTATCTTTTTTATTTTAGGAACAGCCTTCGGATCCTTCTTTACTGTTATTGGATTACGATTACCAAAAAAAGAAGATTTTATTAAAACCAGAAGTCACTGTGATAAATGCAAACATGAATTATCCATGTTAGATATGATACCTGTATTATCTTATCTTTTCTTAAAAGGAAGATGTCGTTATTGTAAAGCAAAAATAGATAACTTATCAACGTATATGGAACTATTTACAGGTATTCTATTTGCATTATCCTATTATATATTTGGAATATCCTATGAACTAGGTATTGCTCTTGGAATTATATCATTGCTTATTATATTATCTGTATCAGATATAACATATTACATTATACCAGATGAAGTATTAATATTCTTTTCTGGATATTTCATAATTATAAATACATTATGGAAAGGTCTACCAAGTGCTCTATTATATATAGGATCAGGAATTGCTTTATTTACATTTATGTATATGATTATGATGCTTGGAAATTTCTTATTTAAAAAAGAAAGTCTAGGTGGAGGAGATATCAAATTAATGTTTGTAATAGGACAAATATTAAATCCCTTTCTAGGAATTGTATTAATCTTTATCGCAAGTTTTATAGCCTTACCAATATCTTTCTTAATCTTATGGAAAAAGCATCAAAATTTAGTACCATTTGGACCTTTTTTACTAATAAGTTTTACATTCTTATTTTTTACCCAAATTAATATGAATATGATAATAGATTGGATTAAATCCATATAGGAAAATCCTTTCTTTTTTTTTTAGTTTATTGTACTATAAGAGTTAGGGGATGATTAGATGAAATATAAACCAATATTGCCAGCAGATACCTATACGATTATTAATAGAAGTATCATAACAGAAAAAGATAAAGAAATAGTTGCTACTCTATACCAACCAATTATGGGTTATACGGCAACATCACTTTATTATACGTTATTATCCGATATGGAAGATCAAGATTTTATGAGCGAAGATAAAACCCATCATCATCTAATGACAAAAATGCAATTAAAATTAGAAGACATTGTAAAAGCAAGAGAAAAATTAGAAGCCATTGGATTATTAAAAACATATTTTAAAAAAGATAATATAAATCAGTATGTTTATTTAATCTATTCTCCATTAGAACCAAATGATTTTTTTAATCATCCTATTCTAAATATTGTTCTATATAATAATTTAGGAAAAAAAGAATATGAAACAATACGAAATCGTTTTAAAATACCACGTATTAATTTAAAGGATTATGAAGAAATTACTAGTACTTTTGATGAAGTATTTACTCCTGTAAAAGGAAGCATTATGGAAAAAGTAGAAAACTATCAAGAAAAACAAAAAAATAATATAGAACTAAATACAGATATTGATTTTGATTTATTAGAAACCAGTATTTCAACAAATAGTTCAAATGATAAAATTTTTACCGAAAGTATTAAAGAATTAATTATAAGACTAAGTTATATCTATCAGTTAAATACCTTAGATATGCAAGGATTAATTAAAGAATCATTAAATGAAAAAGGATGTATTGATAAAACTACTCTTAGAAAAAATTGCCGTGATTATTATAAGTTTGAAAATGGAGGAAATCTACCAACTCTTATTTATAATAAACAACCTGATTTCTTAAAAAAACCAGAAGGAGACAATTCTAAATGGGCAAAAATGGTATATGCTTTTGAAAATATGACCCCATATCAATTATTAAAGGCAAAATATAAAGGAGCAGAACCAACAGATCGAGATAAAAGATTAATAGAAAATTTAATGATAGAACAAAAATTAAATCCCGGAGTTGTAAATGTATTAATAAGTTATGTATTAAAAACAAATAATGAACAATTAAAAAAAAGTTATGTAGAAACAATTGCCGGTCAATGGAAAAGATCAAATATTGAGACAGTAGAAGAGGCTATGAAAATAACAGAAAAAGAGCATAAAAAGTTAAAGAAAACACTGGCACCAAAAGAGAAAAAGACAGGGATGATAAGTAAAAATGTTTCATCAAATGAACCAGCCTGGATCAATCAAGAACAAGAAATAAAAGAAAACAGTAAAGAAGAAATAGAAGAACTAGATAAAATATTAAATGATTTAATTTAAATGTAAAAAAATGTAAAAAATTTTTTAAAATGGTCATATTAATAAAGAAGAAACATGATCTATGGTAAGATTAGAAAGAAAGGAAAATGAAATATGGCCAAGACAGAAAAAGATGATTTTTATAGCATAATAGAGGTTTATTTAAATCACCCTAAAGTATTAGAAATGATGAAGTATCCTCATCATGGTACCAATCGATATTATCACTCTCTGAGAGTTGCAAAATACACATATATAATAACAAAAGCACTCCATCTAAACTATAAATCCGCAACAAAATCAGCCATGTTACATGACTTTTACTTAGATGAAGTTGAGAAATTAAATGGAAACGAAAAACTAAAAAAACATCCAACCTATGCATCACAAAATGCTGAAAAATATTTTGGTTTAACAAAAAAAGAAAAAGATATGATAGAAAAACATATGTTTCCTGTTACTAAAATTCCACCAAAATATATAGAAAGTTGGATTCTAGATATTGTAGATGATGCAGTTGCTATTTATGAAAGAGCAAATGCCATTAGGATAGATATAAAATCATATGCCCATGTCATAATTGTATTAATAATGACATTATTAAAATAAAGAGGAAACTCTTTTTCTTTTTGTCATTTTATGATATAATTTACCAAGAGTTGAAAAAGAAAGCTGAGATATTATGAAAAAAACATTTATATTTGGTCATAGAAAACCAGATACTGATTCAGTAATGGCTGCCATTGCTCTTTCTTATTTAAAGAATCAAATAGGGAAAAATACAGAACCAAGAGTACTTGGAACGATTAATAAAGAATCACATTATGCCTTAAAATACTTTCATATAAAAGAGCCAAAGTATTTAAATGACGTAAAATTACAATTAAAAGATATTAAGTATCATAAGGGATTTTATATAAAAGATACAAAAAGTGTATATGATGGATATCAAGCCATGTTAAAAGAAGAATTAACAGGAATACCAGTATGTAAAGAAGATGGAACATTATCTGGATTGGTAACATTAAAAGATTTATCCCATAATTTAGTAAATGAAAATGTAGAAGATCTATATACATCTTATGATAATATTTTGCATGTATTAAAGGGAGAAGAAATTGTAAGATGTAACCATGATATTATAGGGAAACTTTTAGTTGCTGCCTATCGTAGTACAACTTTTATGTCAACAGTAAAACTTGAAACAAATAATATATTAATTGTAGGAGATAGACATAGTGTAATTGAATATGCCATTGAATCAAAAGTAAAATTAATTATTTTATCAGGAGATTCTTATATTAAAGAAGAACATATTAAACTTGCCAAAGAAAATGGAGTAAATATTATCAGAACTCCATATGGAACTTATCGAGTATCAAGATTAGTATCACTATCAAATTATATAAAAACCATGTTAAAAATTACAATGCCTACAACATTTAAAGAAACAGATTATGTAAGTGATATTATTGATATTAACAATAAACAAAAACATACGAATTATCCTGTTGTAGATAAACATGGTAAATGTTTAGGCCTATTAAAAATAACAGATTTATCAGAAAAATCTCCTAAAAAAGTGATTCTAGTTGATCATAATGAAAAATTACAAAGTGCTGAAGGTTTAGAAGAGGCTGAAATATTAGAAATATTTGATCACCATGCTTTAGGAAGTATTACAACCAATAATCCAATTAATTATCGTAATATGGTAGTAGGATCAACCTGTACAATCATATATGGATTATATAAAGATTTAAGAATAGAAATACCAAAAGATATTGCAGGTGCTTTATTATCAGGAATTACATCTGATACTCTAATATTAAAAAGCCCAACAGCAACTGAAAAAGATAGAGAAGCAATAGAAGATTTAGCAACTATTGCTGGAGTAGATTATAACGAATATGGAATGAATCTTCTAAAATCCGGAACATCATTAGAAGGAATGACAAAAGAAGATGTATTATATAATGATTATAAAATATTTACAGTTAATGAAAAAACATTCTCAATCGGTCAATTCTTTACAATGAACTTTGAAACCATTCAAAATGAAATAGAAGAGTATATTGATGTACTTGACAAAGTAGCAGAAGCAAATAATCATACATTAGTTGCCTTATATGTAACAGATATCATAAGAAATGGTAGTTATGTAATCTACAATAGAAAAGCCCAAAATATTATGAATCTTGCATATCATGATGGAATAGAGGAAGGATACTTCATTGAAGGATGTGTATCTCGTAAAAAACATATAGTACCAATCATTATGCAAATAATAGAAAGTTAGGAGTAAAAAATGGTAGAAAAAATTGTTGGTTTTATATTAAGTATATCAGGAGGAATTACAACTCTTCCATTTGGAAAAGAATTAGTAGTATTTTTAATATCCTTAATGCCAATTCTAGAATTAAGAGGTGGATTAATTGCTGCAGCATTATTAAATCTAAATCCTATAACAAGTTACATCATTTCAATCATTGGAAATATCATCCCCGTACCATTCATCTTATGGTTTATTAATTCTATATTAAACTGGATGAGAGGAAGAAAAAAATTATCAAAAGTAGCAAAATGGCTAGATAAAAAAGTAGAAAAACATAAAGGTCAAATTGAAAAGTTTGGATTCTGGGGACTTGTATTATTTGTAGGAATTCCACTACCAGGAACAGGTGCATGGACAGGATGTTTAATCGCTGCCGTATTAGAAATGGATCGAAAAAAAGCATTTCTTGCCGCAACAATAGGTATTTTTATGGCAAGTATTATTATGATGATACTATCTTTTGGTTTATTAAAAGGAATAATAGGATAAATAGGAAGAACTTCCTATTTTTCTTTCTTTTTAAAAAAAGTTATAATATAATTAAATATAGGGTAGTGATAAAATGCTTTATAAGTTTTCTTATTATTTCTTAATATTTTTAATATATTCTTTTTTGGGATATATCTGTGAAATAATTAGTGTTGCGCGAGTCAGAAAAAAAATAATTTTAAGTAGAGGATATTTAATTGGACCATACTTACCAATATTTGGTTTTGGTTCATTAATTATTACGCTATTTTTGATGGATTATTCAGAACAACCTTTGACATTATTTGTACTAGGTATGGTGTATTGTTGTACTCTTGAATATTTAACAAGTCTACTACTTGAAAAAATATTTAAACTTAGATGGTGGGATTATAGTAGTAGAAAACTAAATATCAATGGAAGAGTATGTCTTGAAACGGGACTATTTTTTGGACTAGGAACTATCGTCATGGTAAGAGTCTTCAATAAAATACTATTTCATCTATTAGACAAGATTCCAAAAGATACATTAATCATTTTAGCAGTAATTCTATTTTTAATAGTAATAATAGATTTTATCTTTTCAACATTAACAATTATTCGTCTAAAAATAGATACCACAAAATTTAATAAGAAAGATGCAACAGATGAAATAAAAAGAAAAGTCTATGAATCAATCAAAAAACATAGTTATTCCTATACTCGTTTCTTGAAGGCATTTCCACATATCAATAATAGTAATAAAGCATTTGAAAAAGTATACATAACACTAAAAAATATAAAAAAGGATAGGGGAGAACAAAATGAAAAATAAAAAAGGATTTACATTAGTAGAATTAATGGTAGCCATTGTAATATTAGGAGTAATCCTTGGAATGAGTTGGCCAGTTATTAGAAGACTTCAAGAAGATAATACATATAAAAAATATGAAAATTATGGAGAAGCACTTGTTACAGCTGCTAAATTATATGTTGATGCCTATGAAGAAGATTTATTTCTATATGAAGATGACTTAGAGAAAATGACAGAAGATCAAAAGAATGCTTATTATGCAACAGGTCAATTAATGGCTGGCGATATTCAATGTGTTTTTATAACATTTCAGGATTTTAGAGTGCATTCTTTAGTAAAAGATATTAATATGGAAAATATTTCTTGCAATAGTCCCTATACATTTGTAAGAGTAATTAAAAATAAAAGAAAATACTCTTATAAATATTATTTAGGATGTGGTAGAAGAAAAAGAAGCAGTAATACAGACAATCCACTTACTCTAAATCAAATAGACTTTAGCCTACCAGATCAAGAAAATATCCTACCATTAGAAGGAAATTACTTACAAAGATGTCAAGAAGAATAAGCGATGAAAATCGCTTTTTTGATTCTCTTTAAAAAATATGATAAACTAGGAATAGGAGGAGACTTATGAAGTACAAAGAAAATATAAATAAGAATATATTTAGAGGGTATGATATTCGTGGAATTGTACCAGAAGAAATTGATGAGGATACAGCCTATACAATAGGAAGAGGATTTGGTAGTTATATTAAATCCATTGGAAAAACAGAGGCAGTCATTGGACATGACAATCGTCTAAGTAGTGATATGCTATATAATGCTTTAAAAACAGGTATTATGGAGTCTGGTATCAATATTATTAGTCTGGGATTAGTAACAACTCCAATGTATTATTATGCATGTATAAAATTACAAGTATATAGTGGAGTAATGGTAACTGCATCCCATAATCCAAAAGATGATAATGGCTTTAAATTTGCCTTTGATGAAAGTGGAAATTGTAAAGGACAAGAGATTCAAGATTTTCTAGCCTATATCTTAAAAGGAGAATTTTCGAAAGGAGAAGCAACAGAAAGAGAATATGATATTACTCCAGAATATAAAGAACTATTCCGTACCAATCTTCACTTTGGTCCAAGAAGAATCAAGGCAGTAGTTGATCCTGGAAATGGAACAACTGCAATTATTGCAAAAGAATTATATGAAATGTATCCAATCGATTTAATTATGATTAATGAAGAAAGCGATGGACGTTTTCCAAATCACCATCCAGACCCATGCGTTGAGAAAAATCTAGAACAATTAAAAGCAAAAGTAAAAGAGACAAATGCAGATATTGGACTTGCCTTTGATGGAGATGGAGACAGAATGGGATTAGTAACAGGAAACGGAGTATTTATCCCAACTGATGAATATATGATTATTGTCATAAGAGATATTATCAATAAAGTAGCAAAGAAAAAATTTTTATATGACGTGAAATGTTCAAAATCCCTAAGCGATGAAATTGAAAAATTAGGAGGAGAAGGATTATGTTATCGAACAGGTAACTCTTACACAAAAGCAAAGGTTAGAGAAGAAGACCTTCCATTTGGAGGAGAATTATCAGGACATGTATACTTTAGAGACAGATGGCCAGGTTTTGATTCTGGACTTTATGCAGGCCTTAGAATGTTAGAAATCTTATCAAAAACAGATAAAACAGTGGAAGAATTATTAGAAGGAATTAATAAGTATTACTCAACAGAAGAGTTGAAATTCACATCTCCTGATACAAAGAAATTTGAAGTCATAAAACAAATAGAAAACTATGCAAATGAGAAAAATTATAAAACCTTAACGATAGATGGTGTAAAAGTATTATTTGAAGATGGATGGGCACTTGTTAGAGCAAGCAATACAGGACCGAATATAACAGCAAGATTTGAAGCAAGAACAAAAGAAAGACTAGATGAATTGCAAAAAGAGTTTATAACACAAATTGAAAAATTTAATATATAAAGTAAAAAAGAGTAAAGAAAGGCAAGTAAGAATACTTGTTCTTTCTTTTCTTATGATATAATTTTTATAAAGATACAGGAGGATACTATGGCAATTAGTGAAGAAGAAGTATTAAAAGAAAAGAAAATCTTATCAAAAGTAGGAAAATTATTAGAAAATACCTTAAATGATTTAGGAGAAGGAGTTATTCAAGATGAGGATAACTTAAAAGAATTTAAGAAAATGATGTGGGAAAATGCCAATGACTTTGATGATATGGAAGCAGGACAAGTTATGGCAGAAACCGCAAGAGAGGCTGAAAAAGTATTCCAACGAAGAAGATATTTTAAGAAATTATGTCAAATTAAAGATAAGCCTTACTTTGCAAGTATTGTTTTTAAGGATGAAGAAGGAGAAATATTTAATATATATATGGCTCTAACATACTTAAAAGATAATAATACGAATAATATTTTATATGATTGGAGAAGCCCTATTTGTAGTCTTTTTTATGATTATGAAACAGGTCCATGTGAATATCTTGCTCCAGGCGGAATCATAAAAGGAGAATTAAAAAGAAAAAGGCAATATAAAATTGAAAAGAAAAAACTAGTAGGGGTATTTGATAATTCTCTAAATATTGATGATGAAGTTTTACAAGAGGTTTTAGCAACGGAATCAAGTGAAAAAATGAAAAATGTTGTTAATACCATTCAACAAGAACAAAATAAAGTAATAAGGAACTTAGAAGATAATAATATTATTGTTCAAGGAATTGCTGGAAGTGGTAAAACATCCGTTGCCCTACATAGAATTGCCTTTTTACTATATCGACTAAAAGATTTAAATAGTAATAATATTTTAATATTTTCACCCAATAATATTTTTACAGAATATATATCAGATGTTTTGCCATCCCTAGGAGAAGAAAACACTCTTCAAACAACTTTTTCAGATTATTTATCTACATTTATTAGTGAATATAAAGAAATAGAAAACTATACAGATTTTGTCTCAAGATATTACTCTTACCAAGAGACAAATCCAGAATTAGTTGAATATAAACAAAGTGATAGAATCATGGAAGATATAGATGCCTTCCTAGAAAACTACATCGATAATTGTCTCTATATTGAAAACTTCAAAGAGGGAGATAAAAATCTAATAAAAAAAGAAGATTTAAATGAAATGTTACATGATCGTTATCAAAAACTTCCATTATTTGAAAGAGTGCAGGAAATAGCAGAAAAATTAAGTTCAAACTATTACAAGGGAAGTAATAAGAAAGTAAAAACATTTCTAAAATTAATGGAAGAACATTCTAATTTTAAGAAAGATTATAAAGATATCCTAAAACAATTCTTTCAAAGTGAATATTCTAAAATAAAGATTGATGATAAAGAATTAAAAAAAATGTTAGATGGAAATACAATAAAGTATGAAGATGCTTTGTTATATGCATACATGAAAGGTTCTTTAGAAGGATATATTTATGAAGGAAGAATCAAACAAGTAATAATAGATGAAGCCCAAGACTATAATCGATTACAATATGTAATTATCAATAATATCTTTAAAAAAGCAGAATTTACCATTTTAGGAGATATCAATCAAAATATTAATCCATATTATCACTATAAATCATTAGAGGATTTGTGCCCATTATTTCGGGGAGATACGAGATACTTAGAATTATTAAAAACGTATCGTTCCTCTCCAGAAATAATAGATTATACTAATAAGATACTAAATCTAAAGCATGTAAATGCTATTAGAAAAGATAATCATAAACCAGTTATTATTCGTAAAGGAGTAGAAGATATTAAAGAAAGAATGATAGAAGATATCAAATACTTACAAAAGGAATATAAATCAATGGCAATTATTACAAAAGATGAAAAAGAAGCAGAAGTATTATATGATTTATTAAAAGATGATATCAAAATATCTTTAGTAGGAGCAGACTCTAAAAGATTTACAAAAGAAAGTATTATAATACCTGCTTATGTTTCAAAAGGATTAGAGTTTGATAGTGTCATAATCTATAATAATCGGAATAATACATATCGAAAAAACGAAAAAAATCTTTTATATGTTGCGTGCACAAGATGTCAACATGAATTAATTATTTATAATTAAAAAAAGAGGTTAATCCTCTTTTTTATTTGGTATTTCAAAATAGAATGTCGTACCTTTATTGATTTTAGATTTTACTCCATATGGGAATTTATGAGATTCTAAAATACTTTTTACAATACTTAAACCAAGACCAGTACCAACTAAATTTCTTTTATGTTTCTTCTTATTTTTATAATATCGATCCCAAATATAGGGAATATCTTCTTCTTTAATTCCTTTTCCAGTATCAGATATTTCTACAAGAATAGAATTTTCATTTTTAGAAATAGATATTTTAATATAATTATCATCCCCAGTATAGTTAATTGCATTATTAATTAAATTATAAATTACTTGTTCTATCTTTTTCTTATCCGCATGAATCTGAATAGAATCCATATCATGAACAAAGTCTATCTTGTAATTTTCTGTTTCCTGATAAAATTGATATCTTTTTAATATTTCTTGGGTAAAAGGGATAAAATCAAAATCTTCATAATTTAAATCTTCAATATTAGACTGCATCTTAGAAAGATTTAGAATATCTTCAACAAGTAAAGTAAGACGATCCACCTCAGATATAATAATATTCATATCCTCACGCCTTTTTGCAGCATTTTTTTCATGTAAATCCATAGACATTTCTGCATAAGCCTTAATCATTGTTAAAGGAGTTTTTAAATCATGAGAAACATTTGCCATTAAATCTCTTCTTAACTCTTCTGTTTTACCAAGTTCTATACGAGTATAATTTAAAGTATCACTTAACTCATTTAATTCTGAGATATTACTGTGAGAATCAAACTTTTGAGAAAAGTCACCTTTTGCAATACTCTTTGTTTGATTATTTAAAGTAATAATAGGTAAAGAAAGATGCTTTGATATAAAGAAACTAATAACAAAAGATAATAAGAAAACAATAATGGTAACAATAATTAATTGTTTTTGTAAAATTTTAGCAGTAGAGTCAATTGGTCGAATCGATGTATGAATAAAAGCATATTGATTATCATCCAGTTTTAAAGCATAAAACATAACCTTATTATTCATAGGTTGATTTTCAATTTGAAACATCATATGATCTTGATTACTTTCAATAAATCGATCCATATAAATCTTTTTATCTCTTTCTTCTCTCATACAACCCTTACCAAAGAAATTAGATTCAAATAAAGAGGATGTTTGACTAGTAACCTCTACACAAACCTCGTTATCAAAAGCAAGATCTTCTAATATAGAAGTAAAATCTTCTCTTTGATAATTATTTTTAATTTTATCTGCAACCTTTAAAATATCATTAGTTTTTTCATATTGATAAAAAACATCTAAAAATAAAACTTGAAACATCCATAAAAAAGATAAGATACAAAAAGAAAAAATTAAAAAATAAGAAAGAATTTTACCATTTAGACTATTCTTCTTCCACATACTTATAACCAACTCCTCTTACCGTAATGATATGATCTCGATATGGACCTAAATTATTACGAAGCATCTTAATATGAGTATCAACCGTACGATCTTCTCCAAAAAAATCATACCCCCAAATATTAGAAAGAAGTTGTTCTCTAGAAACAGCAATTCCTTTATTTCTAATAAAGAAACAAAGAATTTCATATTCTTTTGGTGTAAGATTAACAATTTTACTATTGATTTTTAATGTATGAGCAGAGTAGTTAACTTCCATATTTTCAAAAGTATAAATATCACTTATTTTTTGACCTGAACGATTTAAAACCGCCTTAACCCTTGCAAGTAATTCTTTTGGAGAAAAAGGTTTCGTAACGTAATCATCTATTCCTAAATCAAATCCTGTTAGTTTATCATATTCTTCCCCACGAGCCGATAATACAATCGTTGGAATTCTCTTTTCTTTTGGTAATTCCTTAAGCATAGAAAAACCATCCATTTCAGGCATCATAATATCAAGTATCAGTAAATCAAAAGATAGATGTGTTAACTTATCTAATGCATCTTCTCCATTTGATGCCTCATCTGTCTCATAATGATCATTTTGTAAATATTCCCGAATAACAGTACGAATTCTCTCCTCATCATCTACAATTAATATTTTCATAAAACCTCCACATATATACACATATAGTATACAATAAATGTGAAAGTTACGTGAAATTATAATGATAAATCATGATAAATTTTATAAAAGAAAAAGAAATCTGTGAATAAAATAACACAAACAAAAGAAAATAAATAAGCATAAATTCCAAAAGAAAATAAAAGAAATAAAAGTAGAGAAATCATCTTTATAAGGAAAGAAAGAATAGATAAAACTAGCAAATAGGAAGTTTTTCCCATAGAATGAAGTAAAACATAAAAAGGTGCCTGTATATAATAGAATGGAAAAAAGAACGCTAAAAAAATAAGATAAGGATATCCTAAAGTAGTATGGTAAAAAAAGAGTAATAATTGTTTTCCAAAAAAGGACAATATAAAGTAATAAAAAATTCCAAAAAAGAAAAATAGAAAAGATATACCAAGTAATAGTTTTTTAATATTAGAATATTGATAGGAAGAATAGTAACGAGTAAAAGAAGGAAGAATTGCTTGAGAAATAGAAGAAGTAAAAAAAGAAGGTAAAAAAAGAATAGGAAAAATATATCCATGGATAATCCCGTAATTTTTTAAAATAAAATCATGAGAAAAATCAAAAAGAAGAAAAAGGTTTGTAACAAAAATAGGTTCAATAAAATAAGTAATACTACTAAATAAATCAGAAGAAAGATTTGGTATGGCAACAGAAAAAACATCTTTAAAATCATTTTTTTGAATAGAAAGTCTATTTAGATGAAATCTCTTAGGAAGAAAGATAAATAAAAATAAGCAGGAACATCCTTCACTAATAACATTCATAATAACCAGAAAAAAAACAAGAATATCTAAAGAATAGGAAGAAAGTCTAGGAGCAAGAAAAAAGATAAGACAAAGACGAATCAAATTTTCTAATATATTAGATAAAACATGAGGTACCATTTTCTCCTTCCCAAAAAAATAACTTCGAAAAACAGCAGATAAACTAGTAAAAGGAATCACAAAGGCAATTGCCCGTATCGCAAGTACTGCACTTTCTTGGCGAAGAAAGACTACTCCTATGATAGGTGCCATAAGAAAAATGAATAAAGAAAGAAAAAGATTAAATAAGAATAAAACTGGTAAGATAGAAAAATATAAACTTTGATTATTCTTAGTACGTAAGGCAACAAGTCGTGATAAAGCAATAGGAAGACCTATTTGACCTAAAGTAATAAAAAGAGTAAAAGTAGGAAGAATTAAAGTGTAAAGACTAACACCATCAATCCCAACAGTACGATTCATAAGAATACGAATCCATAGACCTAAAACCTTCGTGATAAAACCACCAATTAATAATAAAAAAGTAGATTGTATTATTTTATTTTTCATAGTAAAATATATGTTTTTTTTCAAAAAAATATATCTATTCATTGGAATATATGATATATTGAATAAGAAGAATTTAAAAATGCAATGTCAAAGAAATTGTAAAGAGAAAAAGAAATAAATAAATCCTATTTTTAGAATAAAAATTTCATGATAAAATGAAATAGTAGAGGTGAACATAATGAGTGATTTAATTCAATTTTTAACGTCAAAAGAAATTATGATTGTATATATATTATCTGGTCTAGCATGCATAATATGTTTAATTGTATATATTGTTGAGAAAAACAATGAGCATTTTCGAAGAAAACAAAATACAAAAGAATTGAATAAATTAGTGGAAAAAATAAAAGAAAAAGCACCTGAGAAAGTGCCAACAGAGAAAATAGAAGAATCACCTATAATTTTCCAAGAGATAAAGGCAGAGGAACAACCAAAAGAAGTAAAGTCAGTTGATGAAATGTTAGAAAGTAGTCAACAAATACAAGAAGTGATAAAGCCAGTAACCATAGAAAAAATTCCAGAACAAAAGGAAGAACCAAAAGCACAAGAAGAAATTGAAATTTTAGAAGAACCAGAAGAACTAGAATATACATCCATTGAACCAGATCAAGAAACAGCAAAATTAGAACTTAAAAAACTTGCAGAAGAATTAGAAAAACAAGAAGAGTTAGAAAGACAAAATCAAAATATAGAACTTACAAATTATGAAGAAGAACAAGAAGCAACTGCTATCATCAGCATGGACGAATTAATAAAGAAAAGTAAAGAACTATATGAAGCAAATGAATTAACGCAATATAAAGATGAAGGAAATGAACCAATTAGTCTTCAAGATTTAGAAGAAAAAATGCAAAAAAATCAACCATCTTATGAAGAACCATTTATTATTGGAAATGTAGTTTCTACAACAAATGATGATGTGAAAATAGAAGTAATTGATCAAAGAGTAAAAGACATCTTAGAAGATAAACAAATAATGAAAGAAAAAGAAGAAATAGAATCAGTAATACCACAAGAAATTAAAGAAGAAACAAAACATGAAGCCTATAGAGAAGAGAAAAAGTTTAAAAGTAGTCCAATCATATCTCCAATATTTGGAATTGAGAAGGAAGCCAATGAAGATGTTAACCTAATGTTAGAAAACACTGCAAATTATGAAAAGTTAGATCAACAAATACAAAGATCAAATGACTTTATCATGTCATTAAAAGAGTTAAAAAATAACTCAGAATAACTCGAGATTTCTCGAGTTTTCTTTTATTTATATGATATATATGATATAATAGGACTGAAAAAAGGAGGGGTATTCATGCAAAACAAAATAATAATTGTGCTATTAATCATAATTGCATTCTTATGTGGTATGAAGTATTCTGAATACCAAAAGCCAAAAGAAATTATCAATGAAAACAGCAAGACTCAAAAAATAATATATAAAGACAATATTGAGATAATGGAACCGTCTAATACAGCAGAGCAAGATTCAACTTCAATATTAGCTGATGACGAAGTAGTAGAATACGTAGAAAAACAAGATGAAGATATCAGTCAAATTATTGAGAAAGAGAAAGTTACAATAGAAGAAGAAAACAAATTAAAAAATACCTTTATAATGTTAACAGATTTTATCTTCTATAATGGTACAATAAAAGGAATAACATTTAATGAATTAAAAACAGAAACACAAAATAAAATATTAGATATCTATGAAAAAATAGATCAAAAAATAGAAAAAAGATTCCCTAATTATAAAAATACAATAAAAGAAACCTCAACAAAGACCTATCACAATATAATAGAAAAAGTAGGGCAATTAAAAGACAAAGTAAAAGAAAAATATAAGGAAGAAGTAGGAATAGAAGGATACGAGCAAACAATTCAGACATATGAAGAAGATAAAAAAGAATTAAAAGATACACTAGATACCTATAAGCCTTATCTTGAAAAAGGAAAAGAAGAGGGAAAAAATATATGGGAAAAAGTGAAAGAAAAAGCCAGTACCTGGTATGAAAAATATAAAGAAAGTTAGGAACAAAATATGAAAACAGTAGGAATTTATACACTTGGATGCAAAGTAAATACATATGAATCAGAATATGTGATGAATGAACTAAAAAAGAATGGTTATGAAATAAAATCATTTGATGATATCTGTGATGTTTATATCATTAATACTTGTACGGTAACAAATACAAGTGATAGTAAAAGTCGTAAAATGATTCATCAGGCAATTCATAAAAATCCTCACGCTTGTGTAGTGGCAATGGGGTGTTTTATTGCAGCAAATCAAGATTATCACGAAAATGGATTAGATATTGTAATAGGAAATAAAGATAAATCACAAATAGTACCTTTACTAGATGAATATTTTAAAACAAAAGAGATAATTAAGAGACAATACACTGGAAGAATCAAAGAGTTTGAAGATATGTATATCAATAACTTTCCAGGAAGAACCAGAGCATTTGTAAAAATACAAGATGGATGTGATAATTTCTGTAGTTATTGTATTATTCCATTTGTAAGAGGAAAATGTAGAAGTAAAAATGAAGATAAAGTGGTTCAAGAAATTGAAGATTTAGTAAAAAATGGATATAAAGAAGTTGTTCTAACAGGAATTCATACTGGAAGTTATGGGATTGACTTGGAAACAAACTTTGCCCATCTTCTAGATAGACTTGTAAAAATACCGAATTTAAAAAGATTAAGAATTTCATCGATTGAAGCAACAGAATTAAAAGAAGATATCTTAGAATTACTAAAAAATGAGAAAATATTAGTAGATCATTTGCATATCCCAATTCAAGCAGGATCAGATGAAATCTTAAAAAGAATGAATCGAAAATATGACTTAGATTTTTTCAAAAATAAAATTAGTGAAATTAGAAAAATTAGACCTAATATTTCTATTACAACAGATGTAATAGTTGGTTTTCCAGGAGAGAGTGAAGAATTATTTCAAAAAACAATCGAAACCTGTCGCGAAATCAAATTTGCAAAACTGCATGTATTTCCATATAGTGAAAGAAAAAATACTGCCTCATCTAGAATGGATGGTAAATTAGATAATTCTATTAAAAAAGATAGAGCAAGAAGATTAATAGAAGTATCAAAAGAATTAGAAATAGATTATATGAAAAAATTTATTGGACAAGAAGTAGAAGTATTAATAGAAGAAGAAAAAAATGGATATAG
>CAMOQR010000016.1 GCA_946623125.1 uncultured Caryophanales bacterium
CAGCAATTTCATCAGCAAGTAATGCAGCACGAGGAATTTCAATCATTGTACCAATGTGATATTTGATATCAGATTTCTTTTCTTTCTTAACTTCTTCTGCAACTTCAACAACTATATTCTTAACAAAATCTAATTCTTTCTTTTCGCCAACAAGTGGAATCATAATTTCAGGAACAATATCATATCCATCTTCTTTTTTAACTTCGATTGCAGCCTCCATTAAAGCACGAGTTTGCATCTTAGCAATTTCAGGATAAGTAACAGCAAGACGGCATCCTCTATGACCCATCATAGGATTGAATTCATGTAATTCAGCAATCTTACTCTTTAAATGCTCAACACTAACTTTCATATCTTTAGCAAGTGCTTTGATATCTCCTTCATCAGTTGGTAAGAACTCATGTAGAGGTGGATCTAAGTAACGTACAGTCATTGGTAATCCCTTTAGCTCTTTATACATTGCTTTAAAATCACCTTTTTGGAATGGAATTAATTCATTTAAAGCAGCCTCACGTGCTTCTACAGTCTCTGATAAAATCATCTTACGAATTTTTGGAATTCTTTCTTCATCAAAGAACATATGCTCAGTACGGCAAAGACCAATTCCTTCAGCACCTAAATGTACAGCATTTGCAGTATCTCTAGGATTATCAGCATTTGTACGAACTTTTAATCTACGTCTTTCATCTGCCCATTTCATAATTCTACCAAAGTTTCCAGAAACACTAGCCTCTTGAGTCTTAATATCCCCATCATATACTTTACCAGTAGAACCATCTAGAGAAATAAAGTCACCTTTCTTATAAGTCTTTCCACCTAATTCGAAAGTTTCTTTTTCTTCATTTATTTTAATATCACCACAACCAGATACACAGCAAGTACCCATTCCACGAGCAACAACTGCAGCATGAGATGTCATACCTCCACGAACTGTTAAGATACCTTGAGCAGCAATCATACCTTCAATATCTTCTGGAGTAGTTTCAAGTCTAACAAGAATAACTCTTTCTCCTTTTCCACCAATTCCTTCTTTTTTAGCCTCTTCTGCAGTAAATACTACTTTACCAGCAGCAGCACCAGGACTTGCTGGAAGAGCCTCTCCAATTACTTTTCCTTTCTTTAATGCAGCAGCATCAAATGTTGGGTGTAGTAATTGATCTAAAGATTTAGCCTCAATTCTTAAAACAGCCTCTTCTTCCGTAATCATTCCTTCATCAACTAAATCACAAGCAATATTAATTGCTGCTTGAGCAGTTCTCTTACCATTTCTAGTTTGTAAGAAATAAAGTTTTCCTTCTTGAATTGTGAACTCCATATCTTGCATATCACGATAATGATTTTCAAGTTTAGTAGCAAGTTCCATAAATTCTTTATAACATTCAGGTAAATCTTCTTCAAGTTTAGAAATAGGTTGTGGAGTACGTACACCAGCAACAACATCTTCTCCTTGAGCATTAATTAAGTATTCACCAAAAATACCCTTTTCACCTGTTGCAGGATTACGAGTAAAAGCAACTCCTGTACCAGAAGTATCACCCATATTACCAAATACCATTGATTGAACATTTACTGCAGTTCCCCAGTCTCCTGGAATATCATTCATACGACGATATACAATAGCTCTTGGATTATCCCAACTTCTAAATACAGCCTTAACTGCTCCCATTAATTGTTCAGTAGGATCTTGTGGGAATTCTTCTCCCTTCATTTCCTTCTTATAAACAGCCTTAAACTTCTTTACTAATTCTTTCAAATCATCAACAGTAAGTTCTGTATCAAATTTAACGCCTTTTTTCTCTTTTAATTCATCAATGATTTTTTCAAAGAATGATTTAGGTACTTCCATTACAACATCAGAATACATTTGAATAAATCTTCTGTATGAGTCGTACGCAAATCTTTCATTACCTGTTTTCTTTGCAAACCCTTTAACAGCCTCATCATTTAATCCTAAGTTAAGAATAGTATCCATCATACCAGGCATAGATGCTCTAGCACCACTTCTTACAGATACTAATAATGGATCATTATTATCTCCAAATTTCTTTCCTTGAATTTTTTCAATTTCTTTCAAAGCCTTAAAGATTTGATCTTCAATTTCTTTTGAAATCTGTTTTCCATTGTTATAATATTCAGTACAAGCCTCTGTTGATACTGTAAAACCTTGTGGAATTGGTAATCCTAAATTAGTCATTTCTGCTAAATTAGCACCCTTTCCTCCAAGTAGGTTTCTCATATCAGCATTTCCTTCTTTGAATAAATAAACATATTTGTGCATTATGATTCCTCCTTATCACATTTCATAGTATAGCAAATTGAAAAAATAGATACAAGCAAATTAAAAAATTTTTGCTATTAAAAATATTTATAGACAAAAAAAAAGTAAAGATTATTTCTTTACTTTTTGTAATTCTTTTTCACATCCACTATTCTTCATAGATTGTAAATAATCAATATATGCATCAACTGTAGAAAAATCAGACAATGACTTCGTACTACTCTTAACAGAATCTTTATCAGAAGAGCAAGTAGAAACATTACGTGTAAGTCTACCATTATTGGAACGAGAACGGCTATTAGCAGAAGTTAAACGATTTGAATTTGAATTTGAATTTTGAAGTCTTACCTTTCTTTTTTCATTAGCAATAGTAAATACTTCTTGATCATTTTCTAAATTATGAAGACGATTTAAAATACGTTCATGATTTTGTTTTGCAACAGAAGTGTAATAATCTCCTACATATTTTAATAAAGCAAAAGCAGGACATATAAAGGCATGAACACCAGGAATTGCCAAACCAGCAAAAATAGATGCACCCAATCCAAATGTAAATAAAGAATCTGCAATAATAGCATTATTTACATCGTCTTTTGCAAAAATTTCTTCAGATTTTAGAGAAGCAATTTTATTAACACGCGCAGATTCTTTTTTCAAAGAAACATCAATACCCTTTTCTTTCATGATATTTAAATGTCCTTTCTCCTGTCCTAATCTCTTAAGAGTATTCTCTCGATTTAGAGAATAATAATTCTTAACGGAACATAAGCCTCCAACCAAAGAAAACAAAGAAACAGCAGCATATAATTTACCAAACAATAAACAAAAACCCATAAGTGCACAAAAACCAATAGAAATTCCCAAAACCTTTTCAACTATTTTTTTTAATTTAGAAATATTGCTTCTTTTTTTATCTAAAACTTCTATTTTTTTATCAATTAATTCTTTCATATTTATAAAAACTCCCATCATTTTTTAATTTTTTGATATCTATTACTATTTTCTTTATACTCAGCAAGACCATCAACATAAGCATTGATAACTTCATCATAATGAGATTTTGTCTTTTCTTTTCCCATACCTTCTACTTTAGAAGGAGTGAAAGAAACCTCACCTTTATTTTTAGAAGGATTATATCCATAAAATGGCCCTAAAAACAAATCATCATATAAACCATCAATGGTAACATGTTTATCTAACCTTTTTTGACATTCATTATGATATAAAGCACTAAATACTCCAAATGACCCAATAGATGCAAGTGTTACAAGATAACCTGGATAATATAATAAAGTAGCAACTCCTCCTGCAAGCATTCCTAATAAAGAACCTACAATACCAAATGCACTTCCATAAAACAAACCATTTCCATAATTAAGACTTTGCTCTAACTCCGTTATCTTCTCAACTCTTTTTTTCTCATAAAAACGATTCTTTTTAATTCCATGTTTTGAAACAGAATCTAAATGATTACATTTCTTTTTCTCAGCCTGAATCATTTTATGTTTTAGGAAAAGATCACTAATTGTAAAACTAGGAACAGCAGTACCCATTAAAAATAAACAAGTTGATAACTCTGCTAACCATGCTTTTGTAAGCATCCCAGGTATTACAAAAACACTTGTTAAAAAGGCCCCTAATAAAAATTCAAATACCATCTTTTCTCGTAAACTATGAATAGAATAAATATAATCTTCTTTTCTATTTTGCAAAATTTCTTCTTTTTTCATATATTCAACCCTCAATTGAACTCATATTATATCACAATTATCATAAAAAATCAAATAAAAAAGACGTATCACACGTCTTAAAATGCAAAAATGTTTTGACAACAGAAAGATAAAATAAAAATCGTAAGCATAGAAGAAAACATAATCAAAAACAAAAACGTCAATACAACAGGAGTATCATAAATAGACTCCATTTTCTCTTCATTCTTATAAATAACCTTTTTTTCTTCTTTTTGCATCACTTCATGAGAAACTTTCTTTCTCTTCATCCCACATTTACCACAAAAATGATCTTTCTCTTCAAACTTAGCACCACAATATTCACAAAACACTCTATCACCTACTTTGAATAAACTCTAATAATTCATCTTTTCTCATCATACCTTTTTTCTCTTTTAAAACATCCCCTTGAGAAAAAATAAGAATAGATGGAAGAGACAATACTTTATACTTTTTAGATAATAAATGAAACCGGTCAACATTAACTTTAACAATAGGAAAATCTATTTCATTTTGAATCTCATCAAATACTACACTTAAACTTTTACAAACCCCACACCAATCTGCATAAAAATAAGCAACAACATAATCTTTATGAATCCATTCATCAAATTCTTCTAAACTCTGAATCTCTATCATATAAACCTCTAATATCGATCTAATACAGAATCAATATTTCTAACAGTATCTAATTTATGAATATTAATTAATGTAGTAATAGTTCCCTTAGATACAACATTATACTTAAGCATAACATCAAGTGCCTTTAAATTAGCATCATTTACTGTAATTCTTCTATCAGATACATCTTCTCCTAATGCATAAACCTCTTGAAAAGGTTTTACAAAACTATTAGTATATTCAGAAAGAATAGGTGTTTTATAAAACATATAATTTAAGATTTTACTCTCATCAAAAATATAAGTATTAGAAAGAGGAATCAATAATAATAAGAATACAACATAAATAACAAGATAACCTTTTAATAAAGAAACAATTGCTCCCAGTATTTTAGATGGAATCCATAATATAATTGTCATATTAACAATCTTTTGTATAAATTTAGATATTTTTAAACATATTTCATAAACACTTAAAAATATGGTAAAAGTGATTAAAAAAGCAATTGTCTGATACAAGAAAATATTAATAGTAATCATTCCCTTTATAGATCCACTAAAAGAAAAGAATGGAAGTATTGTACATAAAAAATTACCAATAATTCCTTTTAGGGAAAATGATAGAATAAAAACTAAAATAATCCCAACCAAAGAAACAGTCTCTTTAATAACTCCTCTTTTAAAACCAACAATTAAAAACATAACAAATAATAAAACAATTCCAACATCAAATATATTTAACATCTTATTCACTCCTTTGATTCTATAATCATTATAAACTATTTATAAAAAATATGCTATAATAAATTCTAGGTGATGGACATGTTAGAAGAATATATGCAAAGTTTAGGATATAAAAGGGAACAAATTACCTTAATAAAATCTTCCTATCCATTAAATACTTATACAGAATCTACTCTATTATATCTTATGAAAACAATTGTAAATTATTTACGTCAAAATACTTTTGATAATGAAGATATCATTCATATTACCACAACAACTCCTCAAATCATATCTAAAAGTATAGAAGATATTAAAATAAAAATAGAAGTATTATTAAAATATGGTATTAGTAAAATAGATATATTTTATATGATGAAACAATATCCTTATTTAATGGAAATGTCTAATCAAAGAATTAATAATCGATATATAACATTAGAAGAATTAGGTTTTAATAATACACAAATCAATAATATCTTTATTCATAAAACAGAAGTATTTAATATTGACCCATCTAGTATAAAAAGAAAATATCAGTATTTTCAAGAATGTGGTTATAAAGATAATCAAATTAGAAGTATTTTAGAATCATTACCAGAATTATGGTTAATATCAAGAGCACAAATTACCAAGAAATTAGAAGAATATCACTCTATCGGGTTACAGAAAGAAGAAATAAAAAAAGTAACATATTATTTACCAGAATTATTTATCTATGAAAAAGAAGATTTAAAAAGGAAAATGTCATATCTAGAAGAATATGGTTATTCAATAAAAGAAATTATAAGTATAATAAGAAGAGTTCCTATCATCTTAAAAAACTACTATTTAGACACCATCAAAGAAAAATTAAATAATCTAGAAGGATTTGATTTAAGTAAAGAAGAAATAGTCATTTTAACAACAAAAAACCCATATATTCTACTATATCCAATAGAGGTCATTAAAGAAAACTTTAATAATCTTTTAGAAAATGGTTTTTATCATAAAGAAGTAATAAAAATGATAAAAGATACTCCTCTACTAATAGGATATAATAAAGATAATATTAAATTGAAATTACAAAAATATAAAGAATTAGAATTACAAGACTATATTAAAGAACACAGTAATGTATTACTATATAGTTATGAACTAATTAAAAAAAGAAAAAAATATATCAAACAAAACGAATGGAAAGATTTATTTCTAACAGATCAAGAATTTTCAAAAAAATATAAAAAAACTAGAAATGATATTATGAGAGGTTAATTATGGATGCATTAATTAGATATGGTTTATCCATAGAAGAAATAAAAAATATGATTAATTCCAATGATGAATTAAATACAGTATCTGATAAAAATATTAATAAAATCATTGAAATATTAGAAGGATTAGGCTGTTCCAAAGAACAAATTAAAAATATTATGAATACAAACCCCTTTTTAATCTCAAGAGAATTAGATGAATTAAAAAAATTACTAGTAAAACTATTAGACTTTGGGCTAGAAGATTTACAAATTGTAATAGACACTAACCCATTTATATTAAATATTGATTATAAAGAAATAGATCAAATTTATAAACAAAAGAAAAAAGAAGGATTAACAGAAGAAGAAATAAAAGATTATTTCTATTATGAATCTTATAAAATGATTTAACAGGAGGAGTAAACATGAATGTTGTAATTAAAGTAAATGATGAAATAAAAGAAAAAATGATAGAATACTATAAAGATAAAAAAAGAGATAAAGTAATTCCCTATGTAGTTTTTCAAGCACAAGAAGAAGATACCGTAATTACTTTATACGAATCTGGAAAATGTATGTTTCAAGGAACAAGTGCTGATGTAGATGCAGCAATGTGGGGAACTGCTTTAGAAAATACAAAAGAAAAGCAAGAAGAAAGAAAAAAACAGGATCAAAAATATTACAATTGTAGTGCAGTTGGTTCAGATGAAGTTGGAACAGGAGACTACTTTGGACCAATTGTCGTTACTGCATGTTATGTTCCAAAAGAAGAAATACCATTCTTAGAGGAATTAGGAGTTGGAGATTCTAAAAAAATAGATGATGAAAAGATTAAAAAAATTGCACCACAAATAGCCAAAAGAATTAAATATAAAAGTGTGATATTAACGAATAAAGAATACAATGAAAAATATACCAAAGATATTAATATGAATAAGATTAAGGCAATTCTTCATAATAGAGTCTTATATCAAGTAATGCAAGAATTCAAACCTAAAATAGATTATATTATTGTAGATGAATTTGCAAGAGAAGCAAGATATTACGAATATATTAAAGATCAACCAGCAATACAAAGAAATATTACTTTTATTACAAAAGCAGAAGAAAAAAATAATGCTGTGGGATGTGCATCTATTATAAGTAGATATTTATTCTTAAAAGAATTTGATAAAATATGTGATGAAATACATATTCCTCTACCAAAAGGTGCAGGAAGCGAAGTTGACAAAATAGGAGAAGAAGTTGTAGAAAAATATGGAGAAGACAAATTAAAAGACATTGCAAAAGTTAATTTTAAAAATACAGATAGAATTCTACATACCATGATATATTAAAAAAAGAGTTTTAAAACTCTTTTTTTAATCTTCTTTTAAATAAGGATCATCTTCATTTTCATAAACATAACCACAACTTGGACATTTTAAATTCCCCTTCTCTAAACTGCAACCACAATGAAGACAAAATAATGGAATAAAGTTTCCCTTCTCATCTCGAGAAATAGGAAGAGCAATAGACTTCTTACGATGAATAATCGCAACAGGAGTATAAGTTGCTCCAGACTCCATCATAAAAGACTTGCTAGTTATTTGTTCATAATACTTCTTAATTTCAAATAAAAGTTTATATTTACAAGTCATATGATAAGGAAGAACAAATATTTCTAAAATACCAAAAGTAAAAATAGATAATAAATGTAGAGGAAGAAAACTAAGATCTAATAGAAAACAATTATCACGATGTCCTCTCATCATTTCAGAACTTTTCTTTAAACAATCCTTACCCCTTAAATCTTTGTACCTAGAATCTGTATATAAAATAGGAACTAAAGAATAAGAATAATGTTTCATAATACCAGGAATAATAAAAAAAAGCCCATGAAAGAAAATAGAAACATTTCTTAAAAATCCCGCATCAAAAAATTTCCAATTATAATCTTGATATCGAAAAATATCTGCAAAATGAACATTTCTTCCTAAACACACTTTCTTCATATAATAAGCAAGTCCTACTTCAATATAAATAAGAAATAAATTAAAAGGAAAACAAATCCAATAAAAAAAAGATAATAAATAAACAGAAAACAAAGAAAAAACATCTTCTTCTACAATCTTTTTAACTTCAGTTTTTATATATCGATAATTCATTAAGAACACCTCTATCATTATTATCATAACAAAATGAAAGAAGCAAAACAAGTTAAAAAGAAAAAAAGATAATATTATCTTTTTCTCGTATAAACAAGATGCTTGTAAGAAATATCATTCTCACAACCCTCTCCAATCACTAAAGAATTCCAATCATTTTTATCAAACTCAGGAAAATAAACATCACATTCACTACAATCATCAATCTCCGTTAAAATCAACTTATCAGAATATGGTAACATCTGCTTATAAACAGATGCACCTCCTATAATCATAACCTCAGGATAATCAATAACCTTTTCAAGTAGCTCATCAATAGAATGAACCACTAGAACTTGAGATGACTCTTCTAAGGAACGACTCGTAAGAACAATATGAAGTCTTCCAGGAAGCAATTTTGGAAGAGATTCTAAAGTCTTATAACCCATAACAATAGGTTTTCCCATAGTTTGATTTTTAAAGAATTTCATATCCTCTTTAAAATGCCAAATCAACTCATTATTTCGACCTAATTCTAAATTTTTGCCAACAGCAGCAATCATCGTAATATTTTTCATATTAAATACCTAATGGGAAACGTAATTGAGGATTCTTTGTTTTAACCTTTGCAATTCCCTCTCGATCTAAAATTGTAAAATCATCTGGCACCATTTCATCAAATGAAGTAGCATCTTTTCTTAATTTAATTGTTGCATCAACCCCATCAACTGGTTCACGATTTAACATCTCAATTGCTTGATCAAAGTGACGATCATATAATTGAACATTAACTGGTTTCCAAGTAAAGCGTCCAGCCTCCATTCCAACTTCTCTCGCAACCATCATCAAAAGTTCTGCATATTGAACTTGATTAATACATCCTGCTGTTGCAAAGTCACTTGATCTCTGAACCATTGTCATATCTAAATAGTCTTTTCCATCCCAATCATGACGAACATTCCAAATAGTCAAAAAAGCACAAGGTTTAAGAGCATGTTCCTCATTAAAGTCATCAATTTGCCACAAGCAAGTAATAAGTCTTCTACTATCAGGATTTGGTTTGATATTCTTTTCGATATTACCTTTAATAACATCAATAACTTCACGTCGAATCATATTACGAGGGCCTGTTGTTCCTCCGTAACACTTACCTATCGTTGGATGTCCAGCAGCATTCAACTTATATTCCCCATTAGAATATCTTAATGCCCAATCATCCCACCAGTTTTGTATTTTGTGATCCTGATCCCAAGTACATTTTCCAAGTAATTGATCAAAAACGACCAAGTCATTACTTTGTTCCTGATAAATCCAAAGGATTTCTGCACAACTTGCTTTTGTGGCGATAGGACGTAACGTAATCATAGGAGTCTCTCCTTTTGACAAATCATAAGTACACTCTACTCCACTATTAACACTGATGGTATGTGCCGGCACATGATGTTCTACCCCATCCTTTCTAGAAATACAATTCTCATTTTCACCAACTTTTATTTTTTTACCATCACTTGTGAGAATCATTTTCCTTTTTTCATCATATTCTGCACCTTCATAGAAATCATAATAATAAGGTCTCGGATTATGATCTAAACACCCCTCTTGAAGAATATAATCCATAATAACTTTTGTATACATATCTCCTTTTGTACCAGTAGGATTACCGCTCTTATCAACTAATAAACCATTCTTAACTTTAGGTTTAGGATAACGAACTCTCTTTAACTTAATAGGACTTTCTCCTAACTTAATTTTTTCTGCATTAAAACGATTTAAATCAAATTTACTCATCTTTCTAACCTCCTATATTCATTATAGAACAGAGAAAAAAATAAGTAAAAGAAAAAGGAATAATATTAAAAATTCTTATATCAAAAAAAGATCTAATAAATAGATCTCTTTTTAGGAATACAAATAAGAAATGTTAAAAAACTAATCATCATAAAGATAATACTAAAAAATAAGAAAGAATTAAATGTTTTAGGATTCTCCGTCATTCGAAAAATAACGGTATAAGTCTCTTTGGTAACAGGATTGGTTGCAGTAACTGTAACATTACCCTTTTTTAAAAAATAAACCTTACCACTATCCACTTTTGCAATAGAAGAATCACTTACCGTAAAATCATAAGACTGAATGGATACCTCATCTAAATCAACAAAGTAATCTAATAATTCAACTTCTTTAAGTTTTTCAGGATCCATTGTTTTTTCTTTCTTTGCTCGAACATCAATAACACTGGTCTCATCCTTAATTAAATACAAATATTTATGAGCAAGAGAATAATCATAAATTAAACTCTCATCACGTTCTGAAAACGTTTCATAATCATATTGAAATAAAGATATTTTTCCTTCCCCATAATCATTATCTTCTTCTAAAACCAATTTAGAAGTATGAAAAGGAGCAGGAATGCATTCATCAAAAGAATCATCTGGAATACTTTCACCATCAATCATCAATATTTTTCGATTGTCAATTCTACCATCACAAGAATAAGCATCAAACAAACTAATAGATGATAATTTGGTATTAGAAATGGTTCCTTTCCAAGCACCACTTAAAGATTGAATATTATTGGATAAATCAGAATTTTTTATTTGAATATTCCGAGAAATATCTAAATAAGAAATATAAGGGTATATAATCCCATCATTTCGAATACTCTCTTCCATCCCATTTGGAATGAAACTATCCGCAATACTTTCATATCTTTCATTAACAGATGTGTAGAAAAATTTCTTCTCATTATAAATCGCCGTAGAAAAATTAGATACAGTAACATGATCAAAAACAACAGATCCAACTTCAATGGAATAACCATCATCGATAACATCATAATCATCAAAATAAATACCATCAACATAGTTTCCTTTTCTCAAAGAAGATAAATTAACAACAGAAGAATTTTGAAATGATAAATTCAAAACCTTAAATATTATAAATTTTTCATTATCATCAACATGATTATAACGAAAATTAAGATTCGATATAGATACTTGATCACCACAAAAATAAATTCGATAACTTGAAGTAATCGTATGACCACCCCCATCAATAGAAAGATGATCCCACGAAAAAACATTAATATAAACATCAAAACGAAACGTATAATCTTTTGAAATAGAATGTTTTTCAGGACTTAAATAAATACCTACATAATCACGAGTATCATATTCAATACTTTGAATAGCAGTAAAAGCAGTATCTAAATCTTGATATGTACAATCTCCAAAACTTTTACTACAAACAGATATATCATATCCATCAGGTATTTCAAATGCAAAAACATCAGTCTGAATACAAAAAAAAGAAATACCAAACATAATAATAAAGAAAAATATCTTTTTCATATCATCACCATCTTAATTGTATCACAAAATTCTAAAAAAAAAGAATGATTAATCATTCTCTTTTGTAAATCTCTTGAATTTCTTAATTTCTTCTGTATCTAAATCTGTTTCATTTAGTTTTTCAATATAACTCTTTTGTTCACGAGTTAACTTCTTAGGAGAATATACTTTAAATACCACATACATATCTCCTTTATGTTTACGATATTTGTTATCGACACCTTTACCACGGATACGTTCTTTATCTCCACTATTCACTCCTGGACTAACATTTAATTTTACATTACCGTATAAGGTAGGAATCTCTTTTTTGCATCCAAGAATAGCCTCTGTGATAGTTAGAGGAACCTCAAGATAAATATCATCTTGATCACGAACAAAATAATCATGTTCATCAACCACAAATTCAATATATAAATCTCCGTTGTCTCCTCCATTTACTCCCGGATTTCCTTTTCCACTTACTCTTTGACGATCTCCTGTATTAATTCCTTCTGGAATAGAAATAGTAATCTTTTTATTATTTTTAACTTTTCCTTTTCCATTACATTCACTACATTTTTTCTTAAAGGTATGACCTGTTCCATGACAATCAGGACAAGTTGTAGTAGACATAAAAGCACCTAAAATTGTATTTTGTTGAGTAGTAACGCTTCCTTTTCCATGACACGTAGAACAAGTTGATTGATCAAAACCACCATATCCATGACATTTACTACAATCTTCTACAACATCAATATTAAACTTTTTCGTAGCCCCAAAAATAGCCTCTTCAAAAGTCAAATCCATTCTCATTAAGATATCACTACCACGTCTTGCACGGGTCTCAGAATGTCCTCCAAAATCAGAGAATCCTCCAAATCCACCAGAACCTCCAAAGATAGAATCAAATATATCACCGAAGCCAAATCCTCCACCATCAAATCCAGAGAATCCTCCACCAAATCCAGCACCACCACTTGGTCCATTTCCAACACCAGCAGCATGTCCGTATTGATCATACATCTTTCTTTTTTCTTCATCAGATAAAACAGAATAAGCCTCTTGTACTTCCTTAAACTTCTCCTCAGCATGAGGATCATCTTTGTTTACATCAGGGTGAAGCTCTTTTGCCTTACGACGGAAAGCACTTTTAATCTCAGCCTCTGTAGCACCTTTAGAAAGTCCTAAAACCTCATAATAATCTCTTTTTTCTGCCATAATTATTCACCTCTTTTCAAAGTCTGATAAACATCTCGAAATTCAGAAATCGTATCAGAAAACATTTGAATTGCAGATTCATATACTTTAGAATCTGTCATATCAACACCAGCAATTTTTAAAGTATCAAGTGGACTCTTTCTAGAACCACTCTTTAACATTTCTAAGTAGGATTCTAATGCTCCCTCTTCATAATTTAAAATACGACTAGCAATATTACATGCAGCAGATAGACTAGTAGCATATTTATAAACATAGAAATTGTAATAAAAGTGAGGAACTTTTTCCCATTCATAACGAATAGCATCATCTACAATAACATGATCTCCAAAATATAACTTATTTAATTCATAATACTTATCACTAAGTTTATCAGACGTTAAAACATCATCATTTTCAACTAAATCATAAGCATATTTTTCAAATTCTTCAAACATCGTTTGTCTAAATATTGTTCCTTTAAATAATTCTAATAAATGATTAATAGCAGCAAGTTTTTCTTTTGGATCTTGACTATGATCAATAAAGTATCTTGCGAGTATTAATTCATTTGTAGTAGATGCTACTTCAGCAACAAAAATAGGATAATTTCCATAAGGATAAGGTTGATTCTGTCTAGTATAAAAACTATGCATAGAATGTCCAAGTTCATGTGCTAATGTAGATACATCATCTATAGTACCCTGATAGTTTAATAAAACATAAGGATAAGTATCATAAGAGCCTCCAGAATAGGCTCCTCCGCGTTTATTTTGATTAGGATAGATATCTATCCATTTTTGATGAAAAGCATTCTCCAAATCCTTTAAATAGGTATTTCCTAAAGGCTTTAACGCTTGGAACAATATTTCTTTTGCCTCATCAAAAGAATACTTCTTATCATAATCTTCTACTAAATCTGCATAAACATCATATAAATGAATCTCATCTAAAGAAAGAGTCTCTTTCTTTAAAGCATAATAATCCTGAAAAACATCTAAATGATTATGAACCGTATCTACTAAAGATTGATATACTTCTTTATTTAAATCATCATGAAATAAACTTTTTTCAAAACATGATGAATACCCTCTTAAATGAGATGTACAAACATTTTGTTTAATATGACCATTTAAAGTAGATGTTAAAGTATTACGAAATTGTTTATAGACTTTATATAAAGCATCAAATGCTTCTTTTCTAACTCTTCTATTTTTAGAACGAATAAATAAACTATAATTGGTATCCGTTAACTCTACTTCTTCATCCTCTTCATTATGAATAGTACCAAAACTCATATCAGAATCTGTTAAAAATCCATAAGTAGACTCATCATTCCCAAAAGCCTTTCCTAAATTAGATAATAGTTTTTCTTCTTCATCACTTAAAGTATATTTTTTATATTTATAAGTGTCTTTTATATTTTTTTCATATAATAATAAGCCATCTTCTTCTTTATAAAAATCTTCTATCTTAGAATAATCTTCTCTTAATATTTCAATAGAGACAAAATAAGTATTTTGATTGGCTAAATCATATAAATTAACAACTTTCCCCACTAATTCTTGATTTGGATTATTAGAAACATCTTGATCACTTAACATACTAACATAACTATATAATTTTTCTACTCTTCTAGATATTTCATCATAATCTTTTAATACTTGATAAAATGTTTTTGCATCATCCATCACATGAGATTGATATTTTGAAAATTTACGAATTAATTTTTCCGTTTCTTGATAAAATTTATGAAAAGAATTCGTATCTTGAAATACTTTTGATAAATCCCATTGAAAGATTGGATCAATACTACTCCTTACTGGAATTTCACTCATAGTTATCCTTTCTATATCAGTGAAAAGTTCTAGCAAAAACTAGAACTCATCACAAAATTATTATTCTTCTTCAATATCTGCTTCTTCAACATCATCATCGTTTTTCTTTTCCTTCTTGTCTTTTTTATTATCTTTCTTATCTTCATTAGTTGTTTCTTCTTCACTTTGACGTGCTTTAGCAGCCTCTTCATATACTTTTGCAGATAAAGCCATAGCCTTTTCTTGTAATTTTTCTTTTTCTTTCTTTATCTTATCAATGTCTCCATCTTTTAAAGCATCTTTTAAGTCTTTAATTAAATCCTCAGCAGCCTCTACATCTTTCTTATCTGCTTTATCTCCTAAATCTTTAATAGCCTTTTCTGTTTGGAATACCATTTGTTCTGCATCATTTTTAATTTCTACTTCTTCTTTACGTTTATCATCAGCCTCTTTATTTTCTTCAGCCTCTTTTCTCATCCTTTCTACTTCTTCATCTGTTAAATTTGTACTAGAAGTAATTGTAATAGATTGTTCTTTATTTGTACCTAAATCTTTAGCAGAAACATTAACAATACCATTAGAATCGATATTAAAAGTAACTTCGATTTGTGGAACTCCTCTTGGTGCTGGTGGAATATTATTTAATTGGAAACGTCCAAGTGTTTTATTATCAGCAGCCATACTTCTTTCACCTTGTAATACATGGATATCAACACCTGGTTGATTATCACTTGCAGTTGAGAAGATTTCAGTTTTAGATGTTGGAATTGCTGTGTTTCTAGGAATTAATGTTGTCATAACTCCACCTAATGTTTCAAGTCCTAAAGAAAGTGGTGTAACATCAACTAAAACAATGTCATTAACATCTCCGGCTAAAACTCCTCCTTGAATAGCAGCACCCATAGCAACAGCCTCATCTGGGTTAACCTCACGAGATGGTTCCTTACCTAATTCTTTTGTAATCGTATCATATACAAGTGGAACACGAGTAGATCCTCCAACAAATAATACCTTATCAATATCTTTCTTAGAAATCTTAGCATCTTTAATAGCCTTACGAACTGGGTCTAGAGTAGATTCTACTAAATCAGAAATTAAATCTTCAAATTTAGCTCTTGTCAAAGTCATATCTAAGTGTAATGGTTCTCCATCTTCTCCTTTTGCAATAAATGGAGCAGATACTTGAGTAGATACCATACCAGATAAGTCTTTCTTAGCCTTTTCAGCAACCTCTTTTAAACGTTGCATAGCCATAGAATCTTCTGTCAAATCAATATGATTTTCTTTTTCAAATTCTTCAACTAAGTAATCAATAATTCTTTGGTCGAAATCATCACCACCTAAGTGGTTATTACCAGCAGTAGACTTAACTTCAAATACTCCATCACCAAGTTCTAGAATAGAAACATCGAAAGTACCTCCACCTAAGTCATATACTAAAATTGTTTGACCATTGTCTTTATCAAGACCATAACTTAATGCTGCTGCAGTTGGTTCATTAATAATTCTTTCAACTTCTAATCCAGCAATTTTACCAGCATTTTTCGTTGCCTGTCTTTGACTATCTGTAAAGTATGCAGGAACAGTAATAACTGCCTTATCAACTTTTTCTCCTAAATAAGCCTCTGCATAATCTTTGATATAAGATAAAATCATAGCAGAAATCTCTTCTGGAGTATATTTCTTACCTTCAAGTTCTACTTTTTCACTAGTTCCCATTTTTCTTTTAATAGAACTAACTGTATTAGGATTTGTTAAGGCTTGACGTTTAGCAGCCTCTCCTACAATTCTTTCTCCTTTTTTGAAAGCAACAACAGAAGGTGTTGTTCTTCCTCCCTCAGGATTAGGGATAACTTTAGGTGCTCCTGCCTCTAATACAGCAGCACATGAATTTGTTGTACCTAAATCAATACCAATAATTTTACTCATAATTAACAATCTCCTTTTTTCTATTTTTGATTTATTTTTACGGATGCAGGTCGAATAACTCGATCTTTTAATTTATATCCTTTTAATAATACTTCAATTACTTCTTCATCTTCATGATCAGGAAGAGAATCCGTTAGTAGAGCCTGTTCTAGTCTCGGATCAAATATTTGTCCTACTCTATTAATTTCCTCTACTCCATAATTCTTCAAAATATTACATAATTCATCATACATTAATTTAAAACCAGATAAGAATTTACTTAACTCATCAGAAGCATCCTTAACATTTAATGCTCTTTCAAAATTATCTTTTACATTAATTAATTCTTTTATAATACTTTCATTAGCAAATTTTAATAAACTAGTTGTTTCTTCATCTTTTCTTTTTCGATAATTAATTAATTCTGCTTGAGCAAGTTTTACTTTATTTACTAAATCATCTTTATCCTTTTTTAATTGATCATTTTCTTCATTTAGTTTTTTATTTTCTTGAGTTAGATTTGTGATTTCTTCTTCTAATTTTAACATTTCATTATTAATTTTAGTATCTTGCTCTAACTCTTTTGTTTCTTCTAATAATTCTGGTTCTTCTTGCTTCAATTCTTTTTTCTTTGCCACAAACAAGTCCTACCTTTCTATATTCTCTTTAATGTATTCCAGCATACCAACAACTCTATCATATTCCATACGTTTTGGTCCAATAATAGCAATGGTTCCTTCTTCTCCACCATTTTTATATTTAGTTTGAATAACAGTAACATCACTATCAATCTTATTCTCATTTCCAATATATACTTTAATATTATTTTCATCATCTTCTACAATATTTTGAACTAAAACATCATCTTCTAATTTTTGAAATACATTTTTAACTTTTTCAAGATTCGTAGAAAATTCAGGTTGTTCTAGCATCTTATTACGTCCCATGACATTTACTTCTTGGTTCGTAAAATCACTGAATACATGATAAAAAGCATTATATAGTTGTTCATGTTGTTTTACATATTTTCCTATAATAGGTTTAATTTCAAATTCCAATTTTTTAGAGACATCATCAATTGGAGTTCCAGAGATTAAATTATTAATAAGACTGACCGTCTTTTTAATATCTCCCATAGAAACATCTTCCAAATGAATTTGTTTATGCTCAACATGTCCCTTATCAGTAACAATAATTACGATCATACTAACATCATCAATCGGAACTACTTCTATTTGTTTAAGAAGATTCTCATGAGAAGTACTACCAAGTACTACAGCCGTATAATTCGTCATATCCGATATAACTTGCAAAGACTTTGTTATTACATCAGATAAGGCAAGTTGCTGATTCTTAAAAACGATTTGTAGTTTAAGCATATCTTCCGCATTCATCTTTTTAAGTTCCATTAAATTATCAACATAATATCGATAACCTGCCTCACTTGGAACTCGTCCGGAAGAGGTATGGGTCTTTTCTAATAATCCTTGATTTTCAAGTTCTCCCATCTCATTTCGAACTGTAGCACTAGAGCAGTTTAATTCTTTAGAAATGCTCTTAGAGCCAACGGGAATTGGTTCCTTGATATATCTTTCAACGATTATCTTTAAGATTCTGTTTTGTCGTTCAGTCAACATAACATCAACCTCCTAGCACTATGAAAATCTTAGTGCTAATGATAATATACGCCTCTTTTTAGCACTTGTCAATAAAAAGTGCTAAAAAAATAAAAAAGGTAGTAAATTTACTACCTATATTATTTATTTGTTTGAGAAAAATCTAAGGAATATAGCATGAATCTTTCAGTTAACGTTGGTTCTGTAGACTTGTCATCTCCAGCCTCAGGATTCTGTGCAATTCCTAAAATTGCAAGTTCATAATACTCTGTTGCCAAACCATCTGCATTACGAGAAGTATCAACAGTTAAAAAACCAGATCGATTCTTAGGATAGAATGATTCTACAATCGTTTTAATAGCAAATGTACCATCATTTAATGGATAAACTTGCCAAATTTGTGGAAGGTTTCGAGAAAGGGAGTTAAACGTCATAGATGCAGAAATACGATTTTTAGGAAGATTTTCATCACGATAAATCGAAATAGATTTATAGCGAGATGACTCCGTAATATAATATTCTTTTCGATCACTAACATAAACATTACGATAAGCAATCAAATCAATTGCCCATTTTTGTCTTGTATCACCATTTAAAGGCTCAATCCCAATCGGATTAGAATCACTTTCACTATCCCTCATAGCAGATAATATTTTATTAGGAGAAACAACAGGAATTAAATAATAGTTTCCATGAGAGGATAAATCATAAAAAGAATCTGGTTGATAGGCTGATAACTTAATACCTGTTGGCACAACCGTAAAGCCTTTTGTATCTCCAATACTACGATAAACACTGACAACTTCTCCACTTTCTTTTACTAAATTAATAGTAACATTATGAATATATCGATTACCAGACACATCAAATAAAATAGAAATATCATCAATACTAGATGGAGTAATATCTAAATAATGAACCGTATTAGAAGAAGGAATCAAAGTTTCATTTTTATAAACATACCTTCCTTGAGAAGTAACATATATTCCCGTTATAGAAACCCCAGAATTATTTCGAATTTGAATTTGTCGAACATTATCAAACTTTTTATTCTGTCTAGGGATTGTCGGAATCTCATCACTTTTTTTAGCCAAACGTTCAAAAGAAACCTTCGCAACACCATCATGGGCAGCAGGAATCATCAAACCATCTACAAAATAATATTCAAACCCATCTACTGCTATAGAAGGTTCAGTAAGAGGTGTTTCAGCGGAAAAACTACCAGGATATCCTACCATAAAGGATGATCTTGCTCCAAGACAAGAAGAAGCATTATAACTAACTCCTTCTGATCCAATTAAATTAATATGTTCCATATCTTTTAATTGAAAAGTGGATAAATCAATATTTCCTCCATTTGCTTCACTACATTGAGCAGTTAAAGTACCCCCAGGAGAATTACCAAAAGCAGAAGCAGCCCTCATAATAATAGGCCCAGAACCATTACCAACACGAATAATAGCATCATTTGTAATAGAAACATGCAAAGTTTTTCCTGCATCCAAATAAATAATTCCCGTGACATAGGCCCCTTTTGCCCCTAAAGAACTACGACCATACGCCTCAACTCGGTACCATCCACTCTCTCCTTCAGGCACTGTAAAAAAACTCTCTCCTGTTGAATAAACAACATTAGATTTATTAAAAGCAATTAACTCTTTTTCAATTTGCTTTGCCTCTTCACTAACATTGTTACGAGAAGAAGACAAAGTACCCATAAGAATCGTAACAATTAATACTCCTAATATAGACAAACCATAAATTACAGCCGTCACAGCAAACCCTTTTCGATTCATTCTACTCACCTACTATACAATTATCTTATCATATTTTTTGAAGGATAACTATATATTTATCACCATATTTTTTCTCTTTAACACAATTATACGACTCCGAATAAACAATTTTATCTAAAGAATCACTCTCACAAACAATAAGACCAGAATCATTCAATAAAGAATACTCCTCTATCAAACAAATACTCTTTTCAATATAATTTGTAGCATAAGGAGGATCTAAAAAAATAATATCAAATTTAGTAGAGCAATCATAAAAATAACGAAGACATTTTTGATAATCATATCCATAAACATGAGAAGTAGAAATCCCAATAGATTCCAAATTTTCTTTAATCGTACGAACTGCTTTATAATTAGAATCACAAAAATAAACAGAAGAGGCCCCTTCACTATAAGCCTCAATCCCTAAATTACCACTACCAGAAAATAAATCTAAAACAACACTATTCAATATTTGATTCTGTATCATAGCAAATAAACTCTCTTTTACACGATCCATAGTAGGACGAGTCCCATCAATCGTAAAACCTTTTAAATTTCTACCCTTATATTTTCCACTAAGTATCTTCATAACCTACACCTTTTCTTACTAGATAATTCCATAAAACGTTTATTAAAAGATAGAATCAAAAGATTTAAATCAATTTCTTTTTCTTTATATTCTTGAAATAAAGAAGAAGAAAGAATTTTATTTCTAATCTCCTCATTATAAGTAGAAGAATATTCTCTTAATAAAGAACAAAGTTCATCATCTTTTAAAATACGTCTCTGTATTTCTTTTATTTCACATACTTCTGAAGAATGATCTAATTCATTCAATAAATTGTCCATTTTTTCCATTAATTCATTCATGAAATAATTGTATCATATATTTACTGAAAAACATCTAAAAAAGTATGTAAGAGATTAATTTTATTAGATAAATTATCTACTTTATCTTGAAATCTTATTTTTAATTTTTCTTTTGCAATACGATTTAATTCATAAATAGAATTTGGATCTTTAATAATCATTTCATAATAAGAAGAATCTAATCTTAAGAAATGGTATAAATAAGGTCTTTTCCGAATAAAAAGAAGAACATCCCTTCTCATAAAAATCTCCTATAAATAGGTTCATTTGTCGTTTTACCAAGACCTATATCTTGTAGAAGTCCCACTGTTTTTTGAAGATTTTGAATTCCTGTTTGAACACTATCTAAATCAACATTCTTAATCATTTGAAAGAGTTCTCGAAAAGAATTTAAATCAAAATCTTTTTTAATATAACTATTCCACACAGAATGATTTTCTCCATAAATTTCATATAATTCATATAATTGTTGCCATGATACATTTCCTTTTAAAACTTCTTTTGCAAGTTCTGGATGAACTCTTGCAAAAGATATAAAACTATCCTTTGACATAACATCACCAATATATTATATGTAGAATAAAAAAAATGAAAACTAATTTTAGTTTTCATTTAAAAAATCATCTATTGTCATTAAACGATCATCGATCTCATCTAATGAAACTTTTTCTTTCTTAGGGACTTGTTTTTCTTCCTCTAAGATTTCAACCTCATCTGCAATTGTTGTTTGTTCAATGGTTGGTCTTTCTAAGGCTGCTATTACAAAAGCATCTTGTAGAGCATGTTTTGAAATTTGACTACCAATAGAATGACGATCTGTAATTGGTAACTCGGTTAATTTAATAGATACAATCTCATCATTCTTTAATCCAATATAATTACGAGAATCACAAATAAATGTTTTTAATACAATATATGGTTTAGATTTTACCTCACGAAGTACTTGAATTCCTCTTCTTGTTCTAGTAGATAATTCAAATTCTGATAAGCGAACTCTCTTACCTGTACCATTTTCTGTAATAATAGAGATAAATTCAGCAGAGGTATAAGAAAAGTTTTGGACGGAAACAACATAATCATCTTTTAATTTCATTCCCTTAACACCACTTGCTTTAACACCAACTACAGGTACCTCAGAAACAGCAAAGGATAAACCATATCCCGTATTAGTAGTCATAAAGATAGAATCATATTCTTCTAATTGTACAGATACAACACTATCATCATCTTTTAAATTCATACAACTACTAGCCTTATTATAACGTTGTAATTTAAAATCTTTTAACTTACTTCTCTTAATCATACCATTACGAGTTGCAATAATAATATTCTTATCACTACTAAAGTCATAAGCAGGAATTGCTCCTACAATACTTTCCTCGGCAGGAATCTCAATCACATTACTGACATGTTTGGGCATATCTTTCCACTTTAAATCAGGAATAATATGAACTGGAATATGTAGATAATTACCACCTGTTGTAAATACAAGTAGCGTATCAATGGTATTCATTTCATACAATCCAATAATATAATCATTTTCTTTTAATGTTAAATCTTCTGGATTAGAAGAAGTGTAACTTCTAAATGAAGTACGTTTAATATATCCATCTTTTGTAATTAATACAACAACATCTTCTTTTGGAATCATGGCGACTTCATCTATCTTAATATCCGTAATTTCTTCTTTAATATCCGTTAATCGTGGCGTTGGGTATTCATCTCTTACTGCCCTTAAATCTTTCTTCATAACAGATTTTAGTACTTCTTCACTACCTAAGATAGCAGATAAACCACTAATAATTTTTTCTAACGTTGCAAGTTCATTTTCTAATGCAACAACATCGGTATTTGTTAAACGATAAAGTTGTAAAGTAACAATAGCCTCTGCTTGAGCAGGACTAAATTCAAATTCTTTTACTAAATTTGCTTGAGCATCTGCTTTATTTTTACTTGCTCGAATCACTTTAATAACTTCATCTAAAATAGAAATACATTTAATTAAACCTTCAACAATATGGTAACGAGCCTGAGCATGTCTTAAATCAAATTCTGTTCTTCTACGAACAACTTCCCTTTGATGAGAAATAAAGGCATCAATGGCATCAGCAAGACCTAATAATTTAGGGCGACGATTAACAATTGATACTACATTAAAGTTATAACTAATCTGCATATCTGTATTTTTTAAGAAATAATTAATAATCAAATCAACATTTGCATTTTTCTTTAAATCAATCACAACACGAACATCAGCAGCAGATTCGTCTCTTACTTCAACAATTCCATCCACTTTTTTATCAAGACGAATATCATCCATCTTTTTAACCATTAAGGATTTATTTACTTCAAATGGTATTTCTGTAATGACAATTTGAGGGCCGTTTTTAGTCTCTTCTACTGTATAACGACTTTTTACAATAATACGTCCACGTCCTGTTTGGTAAGCCTCACGTATCCCATCAATTCCCTCAACAATTCCACCAGTTGGGAAATCAGGTCCTTTTACATATTTCATTAAACTATCTAATTCACAATTTGGATAATCAATTCTATGAATTGTTGCATCAATTACTTCTCCTAAATTATGAGGAGGAATATTGGTAGCATATCCTGCACTAATTCCTTGTGCTCCATATACAAGTAAGGCTGGAAAACGAGCCGGAAGGACAGTTGGTTCAACTGTTGTATCATCAAAGTTTGGAGCAAACTCAACCGTTTCTTTATCAATATCCCGTAATAATTCATTACTAATTTTAGAAAGACGAGCCTCTGTATAACGGTAAGCTGCAGGACTGTCTCCATCAATAGAACCATTATTACCATGCATATCAATGTATGGGATTCTAGTCTTCCATGGTTGACTCATTCTAACCATAGCATCATAAATGGAAGTATCACCATGAGGGTGATAATTACCAATAACGTCTCCAACAGTTTTTGCACTCTTACGATATCCTTTATCATAAGTATTATGTTCTTTATGCATAGAATATAAAATTCTTCTTTGAACAGGTTTTAATCCATCTCTTGCATCGGGAATAGCACGATCTTGAATGATATATTTTGAATAACTTCCAAAACGTTCTCCCATGATATCTTCCAAAGTATAATCAAATATCTTCTCGATTACTTCTTCTGTCTCTGTCTTTTTCTTTGGCATTTTATCACTACTTTCTATTATAAATCATCATTTACTTTGCAATTTGAAAATCATCCTCTAATGAGAATTCTACATTTTCTTCAATCCATTCTTTACGAGGAGGTACATCATCTCCCATAAGAATAGATACTCTTTTTTCAGCAAGTTGAGCATCTTCTATATTAACGCGAATTAAAGTACGACTTCCTGGTTTCATGGTAGTTTCACATAACTGATCTGCATTCATTTCACCAAGACCTTTATAACGTTGAATTTCACATTTCTTTCCTTTACTTTTCTCTTGCATCTCTTCAACCGTATAAGCATACTGAATATCTTTTCCACTTTGAATTTTAAATAATGGAGGAAGAGCAACAAATAGTCTACCATCTTCAATTAAAGGCTTCATATAGCGATAAAAGAAGGTAAGTAATAGACACTGAATATGTCCCCCATCTTCATCCGCATCGCTCATGATAATAACTTTGTTATATTCACAATCATTAAGATCAAAATTAGAACCATATCCTGCACCAATCGTATAAATCATCGTATTAATTTCTTCATTTTTTAAGATATCTTCTTCTTTTGTTTTCTCGGTATTTAAAACTTTACCACGTAAAGGAAGAATTGCTTGATATCGTCTATCTCTTCCACCTTTTGCAGAACCACCTGCAGAATCTCCCTCAACTAAGAATAATTCTTTTTTAGTTTTATCTTTACTCTGAGCAGGTGCAAGTTTCCCAGAAAGGCTTCTCTCTTCTTTCTTTTTAGAAGTTCCTTTACGAGCATCTTCTCTGGCTTTTCTAGCAGCCTCTCTTGCTATTTTACTACGTAAACTCTTATTAATAATATCAGTTGCGATAGCCTTATTTTCTTCTAAATAAACTTGTAAGTTTTGAGTAACAATAGTCTCAACTGCATTTTTTGCTTGAGGAGTACCTAATTTTCCTTTCGTCTGTCCTTCAAACTGTAATATTCCTTCTGGAATCTTTAAACTAATAATTGCTGTTAACCCCTCACGAACATCGCTTCCTTCAAAAGCCTTTTCATTTCCTTTTACAAAACCATTATTTTTTGCATAATCATTAAATACACGTGTTAAAGCAGTTTTAAATCCAACTTCATGAGATCCTCCATCAACTGTTTTAACATTATTAACAAAACTAACAATCTTTTCATTATAAGTATCTGTATATTGTAGAGAAATATCAACTTCTATCTTATCTTTCACACCACTAAAACTTAAAACTTTATGTAGAGTATTTTCTCCTTTATTCAATTCCTCTACATACTCTTCAATTCCTCTTTCATAGTGGTATTTAACATTTCTTTCATCTTCTTCATCTACTACTTCAATCGTAATTCCTTTTAAAAGAAAAGCAGACTCCTGCATTCTTTCACATATCGTAGTATATGAAAAATTAGTAGAAGAAAAAATCTCATCATCTGGCATAAAACGAACAGTAGTACCCGTTTTATTGGTAGTTCCAATTTTCTTTAAAGGAACAGCAACATGTCCTCCATTTTCAAATCGAATATAACTTTCTTCCCGATCACGTTTAATGGTTACTTCCATCCATTTTGATAAAGCATTAACAACAGAAGAACCAACTCCATGTAGTCCTCCAGATACTTTATAACCATCACTTTCAAATTTTCCTCCAGCATGAAGAATCGTATAAATAACCTCAGGAGTAGATTTACCGGATTCATGCATACCAGTAGGAACTCCACGTCCATGGTCTTCTACAGAAACAGAACCATCTCGGTGAAGCGTAATTTTAATATAATCACCATATCCATTAATAGCCTCATCTACACTATTATCTACAATTTCCCAAACAAGATGATGAAGTCCTCTCTTATCCGTAGAACCAATATACATACCAGGACGCTTTCTAACTGCCTCTAACCCTTCTAGAATTTTAATCGATTTTGCATCATACTTATCTGCCATTCTTATCACTCCTAATATTCACATAATTTATTATAAACAAAAAAATTTTTTATTTCAACGACCTTTACCCCTATTTGACGTTTTTTATTGATATATAAGGCAAAAATAAAATATCAATAAGATATTTTATTTAAAAACAATTCAATTTCTAGAAACATTCTTTAAAAAATTATAATAATCCAACATCATACATCCAAATAAAGATCCTAACATATCAATACAACAATCAATGATTCTACAACTACGTCCTACAACAAATAATTGATGTGCCTCATCCAATATAGCATAAAAAACACAAAAAAGGAAAACAAATAATGCACTTTTTTTAGAAAAACCAAAAAAACGAAAACTAGAGTACCCCAATACACTAAGAATACAGAAAACACTAAAATGAGCAAGTTTTCGAAAAGGTAAATTAAAAAATAATACAATTTTTTCTATAGAACTTGAAGAAAACGATATTGGTAATGTCTGAACAATTCTTGTAAGAAGCATTATACTTTGATGATTACTAGTAGTAAGAGACTCTCCACTAGATAGAAAAATAAAGATAATCCAAAATACAAATAATATTCCTATTAAATACTTTTTCACTGTAATTTTCTAACCTCATCTCTATAGAAATAAATCTTTTCACTTCGTAATAAAAAACACATCATAGAAAAACAATAATCATAATACTTCTTTAATTTATAATTAGATAAATGCTGATGCTTCTTATCAATATTACCAATAACACCCATCTTTAAGATAATAATCTTTATACTTTGATAAACACTACTATTAAAAGATTTATATTTATCTATATTTTGATTCATATATTCATAAATCTTATGTAATATAATTCTCTTCATCTTAATACCATTATGATTAATTTGATGATAAGAAAGTAATAACTCATATAAATCATCTGGAACAATTTCTAATAATTCTTCATAATCTAAATCATTTTTATAAATCATTACTTTATCATCTAAATCATAAGCCTGATATCCAAATTGTTCTAATAATAAGGGAATATTATGAAATAAAACACTATAGCAATTACTACTAAATTGTACAGAATCATTAATCTTTTTAATAGACTCTAATAATAATTGAATATTTAATAAAAACTCTAAAAAATTAATAAAAGAATCTTCATTAATCTTATTATGATTTACATGTACTCCTATAAAATCTAAATATTCATAACAATCTAAATAAGTACCACGGTATTTCCAATGATGAAATAAATAAAGATTAATAAATTCAAAATAATTATATGTCTTTTTTTCATAAGTAACACATTTACTATTTAATACTTTAATAATTTTAATATATTCATCTCGATAAGTAGAATGATTTTTTAATTGAAAAATAGATAATCTCATAAAATCACCTATCAATATATTAATATTGATGATTAAAAAAATCAATCGAACAAAGAAAAATTTAAGAATGAATCCATAAAGTAGGATATCCGATATAAGGAATCGAGAATACAACTTTTCCAATAATATCATCTTGAGATATTAAAGAAGCATCAATAGAAGAATTGGCATCCCCTTTCGTTTGAAAACAAATAGAGGAAGAACAAGGTGCAATAGAATGAATTCTATGAATAACAATAATTTGATGATTGTGAAAAGCAACAATATCCCCTACTTGATAAGAAGATTTTTTCTGATCTAGTAAAACAACATCTCCCCTCGAAAAAACCGGTTCCATACTACCACTACCAACTACTAAAAAGTAATAACGAAAATATCCAGAAAAAATAAGAAGGAAAAAAAACAATGGAAAATAAAGAGGTAATGGATAAAAAGAAAGTTTTCTCTCTTGATAAGAAAAATAGATGGAAGAGATAAAAAGAAAAAGAAATGGTAAAAGAAAATGAAAAAGAGAAAAGAAAAAAGATTTTAATAAAGGAAGTACTGGAAAATAATTCTCATAAAATAGAAAAAATAAGGAATAAACAATAAGAGGATAATATCCTACTTTTTTCGTAAGAGAAAAAGATAAGATTTGGTAAGAAAGAGAAGGAAAAACTCTTATTGCTATAAAATAAAAGATGGCTTCTCGACTAGAAGTATTCGCATAATGAAGAGGAATTACTAAATCTAATAAAAAAAAGAAGAAAAAAGAAAATACTGTAAGAGAAAAAGAGTCAGAAAAAGAAAATACCTGATATCGTAATATTTCTCTTAAAATAATAAGAAGAATCATGGGAAAAATATATTCTCGAAAAAAAGAAAAAGAAGTAGAAATTAATACTCTTTGAAATCCAAGAAATAGTCCTATTAAAAATAAAAGAGAAAAATAAAAAAAATAAAAGAGAAAAACAATGATAATAAACTCATATATATAACGTCTATTATTTTTAGAAAAACCAAATTGATAGGAAAATAGAAATAAAAAAAGAAGTAAAAAGATTAAAAGTCTGTAATAAGATAAATAATATCTGATAAAAGATAGTGAAAGAAAAACAATACCAATAAATAAATCCAAAAGAAAAAAGAAATGACTTTTTTTCATAAAATCACCTTATGAATCAACAGAAGTATATAGAAGAGAAATATCTCCAAATGATACTGTAAAATCTCCATCTGCTCGATGTCCATTGGAACGATATTCTATATTTAAAATTACTTTTTCTGTATTTCCTAATGGAAGAGAATGGTTCGTAATATTAGAAACAGACCCTGTTTGAACTCCTAAAGAACCAACATCAATTGTTACAACAATATCTTGACATGCATCCCCTACTAAAGCAGGAGTTGTATTTTCTCCAGGAGTACATACTTTAAAGGAATTCCCAGATAATACATTTTCAAAAGTAATACTTTTTAAATAAGCAATAAACTCTCCAATATTTGCAACATAAAAAGTATAAGATGCAGCCTGTCCTGGTTCTGTAAAAGATACCGAAATATCTTTTAAAGTTGGTTCTCCCGTATTATCAATAACAGCAGGAGAGGCACTAAAGCCCTCTACATTACGACTAGGAATAATATCTCCTGTTTCAATACTAGTCCCATCAACAAGAGAGGAAGATGCAAAAGCAACACGAAATGTTGAAGAATTAGGCATAACATTTGCACTAGACTGAATAGATAAAGAATTAGAAAAAAATGCAAAACCAACCCCTAATGATAAAGTTCCAAAAAATAAAAATAAGAAAAACAAAATTCGATAATAATGATTATCTTTCATATATTGATCACCTACAAATAAAATAACCAAAATAAAAAAAATAATGCATCAAACATTATTTTTTTACTAAAACTTTATCCCCTTCAACAAGAGTTTGGCTTATCTTCTTTCCAACATCCATAGGTAAATTAACACAACCATGACTACCATGAGAATGATATTGATTTGTACCAAATACCCCTCTCCAAGAAGCATCATGAAATCCTTGCCCACCATGAAAGGCCAAAAAGTCATTCACATAACTACGATATCCAGGCCCAGTTAAATAACAGTTATGTCTAACACACCATATCTCATGAAGTCCACTAGTAGTTGGAGAAGAATCTCTTCCCGTAACACAAGGAGATGAGAATAATAATTCATTATCATGATAAACATCTACTCTTTGATCACTCTTATCTACAATAGCATAATATCCATCTAATTCCATAGAATCACAAGAAGGTACATAACCTAATTTATTATTACAAGAAACATAATAAGAAGATGAAGTCTCATCATATACAAATGCAATCTCATAAGGTTCAATTTTCTCTTCACTATCAGTTGTTGTTAAAGTAGTTCCATTTAAAAAACAGATAATCTTTAAAGGCTTTTCTACAAAAACACTCTCTTCATGAGAATACTCATCTGATACATAAGCATCTACTCCATAATAATCAACCTTATACCATCCATCTAAATGATCTAGTAATAATAGTTTAGAACCAGGTGTTAATCCACCTATTATAGAAGAATGAATGGATGTATCCCTTCGAACATTAAGAGAAGTATCTGATACAACATAAAGAGATGTTTCTAATTCATGAGAATCTTCTTCCTCCTCTTCTACATTCTGATACTCTTCTACTTCTTCTATCTCCTCTTCAGGAGGTATCGCCTCAACCACAGATACAGGATCAGAAATATCCTCTTGAAATTTCTCCCGACTCCCACAACTATTACAACTAAGAGAAATACTACCAGCCAATAAAAAAGGTAATATATTTGAATTAAACTTAATTTTCACAAACAAGACCTCTATTTCTAAACGTGATAAATATCGTATCACAAATAAAAAAAAAGGACAAGATATAATTATTTATTAGAAATAGAAATATCCTGATTAGAAGGAGACAAAATACACTTACCAGTAGAATCAAATCTTGATCCATGACAAGGACAATCATAAGTCTTTTCTATTTCATTATAAATTAAACCACAACCCATATGAGGACATTTATAAGAATGAGAAAATCCTTTTAAATAACCACTCATATTTTTCACAATAGAATCAAGATAAGAAATAGATGAAAAAGATCTTTTAGGAGAAAATAAAGAAATATAAGGATTATCTTTTTTCTTAAGAATATCACTTAATATTTTTCCCGCTAAAAAACCATTTGTAAGCCCCCAAGTATTATAACCAGTACCTATCAATAAATGAGAATTTAACTCCCCAATAATAGGAAGCCCATCCCCAGTCATAATATCAATATTACTCCATAGATAATCTGGATGAAGTCCTAAAAGAGATGTTTTCTTTAATAAATCTTTAAAATGTTTGACATCACTTGTATCACTAGAAATAGAATGAGAATTACTTAAATAAAGAAAAAAATCATGATACGTTCTCATAGAAATAAAAGGATAAGAATAAGTAATAGATGATAGAGGTTTTCTAGAATAAGTAGAACATGATAAATAAGATTTTTCTAAAGATACTTTAAAAGGAAAAAAATAAGGCTTTAAAAAATAAGGATAATGAGATGCAAGAACAACGTATTTACAACGTATCTGATTAGAAGAAGTAAAACAAGTATAGAAACCATTAGAATATTTCATTTTAAGAATACTAGTATCTTCATAAACAGGAAAACTATTATGTTTTAATAATCCATATAAAAACTTTAGAGGATGAAATAAATAAGTATCATCTACTTCATACAGATAAGAATTCTTCATAAAATCATCTTTAGATAAAGAAACAGAAATATGATTTTGAATTAAAAAATCTTTTAACTTCTTCATTTTAGGAATATCCTTTTCTTGATTCGTAAATAAAGAAGAAGAAACCCTCTCTAAATCACATGAAATCTCTTCTTTATCAATCACATGACAAATATCATGAATTGTCTCAATCTGAGACTCTAAGTATAAAGCACAAATATCATCATTGTAAGAGGAACGAATCTTATCTAATAAATCATTCTGTAAAAAAGTAAGTTTCCCTGTAGAATTAGATGTAACACCTAATCCAATTCTATTTTGTTCCACTAACATCACATTTAATTTACTATTTCTTAAATGATAAAGTAAACTAATACCAGTAATTCCTCCCCCTATTATTAAAACATCACAAGAACAATCATGATCTAATTTAGGATACAAAATCTTACTATTATATTCCCTCCAAATACTATAATGCTTCATATAATCACCATTAATAGTATTAAAAACAATAAAAAAATTATACAAAAAAAGAAGAAAAATCTCCTTAATTCTTTAACTTTTGGATTAATTCTTTTTCAGAAATATTAAGTACTTTTGCAATATCTTTAATAGTATTACTTCTTCCTTGTTCTAATCCTTGTTCAAATCCTTTTTTCAAAGCCTTTTCTGCTTTATCTTTGT
>CAMOQR010000017.1 GCA_946623125.1 uncultured Caryophanales bacterium
TCTGCTTGATTTGGTCCATGATATGGATCTTGTCCTAATATTACTACTTTTACATTATTAAAATCAGTATAACGAAAAGCATTAAATACTTCATTTTCCTTTGGATATATTGTTTTGTTTTTGTATTCTTCTTTTACAAAATTTATTAATTTTTTAAAGTATTCCTTTTGATATTCTTCTTTTAATAATAAATCCCAAGTATTTCCTATCATTTTATCCTCCTATTTATGATATTTTTCATGATTCATAATTTTATAGGCTCTATATATTTGTTCTAACAAAAGAACTCTGAATAATTGATGAGGAAATGTCATTTTAGAAAAAGATAAATGTATTTTTGCTTTATTTTTTATTTGTTCTGATAATCCATGGCTTCCACCTATTATAAAGACAATGTTACTATTTTCTATTTGAATTGTTCTTAATTTTTCTGCAAATTCTGTTGATGTGTACTCTTTTCCTTCTATTTCTAATGTAATTATATAATCTTTATCATTTAAATGCTTTTCGATTTTTTCTGCTTCTAATTTTATGGATTTTTCTTCTTCTACTAATCCTTCATCTTTTAATTCGATTATTTCAATATTTGTGTATTTTCCTATTCTTTTTTTATATTCTTCTACTGCTTCTTTTAAATAGTTTTCTTTTATGTATCCTACTGTAATAATCTTAATCATCTTTTTCACCTTCTTGAAGTATTCAGCATTTTATACTTCTATTATTCCTGTTTCTTCATGTTGTCTAGCAATGATGATATTTAATTTATCTAACCCTTCTTCTTGCATTGCTTCTAAGGCTTTTTCTTCTGTGTTATTTGTTTCACTTAGATGGGCTAATATAATTGTTTTTGTTTTTGGCCCTATTATTTTACTTAAGTATTTTGCAGTAGTACGATTTGATAAGTGTCCTTTATCACTAATTACTCTTTCTTTTAAAAATCTTGGATAGGGTCCATCCATTAACATTTCTTCGTCATGATTACTTTCTATCATATAAAGATCATGATTTATCATTTTCTCTAAATATTTTCTATTAATATAACCTGTATCTGTTACATAAACAAGGCTTTTTTCTTCTTGTTTTATAATGTATCCAACAGAATATGGTGCATCATGTGAGGTATGAATTAATTCTATTTCAAATTCGTTAATTGAAAATTCATCTTCAATAAACTTACATTTTGGATATGGTATGTATTCTTTAAGACTGTCATACATTTTTTCTGGTATGTATACTTCTAAATTTGTCTTTTTTATTAAGGAAGACAATCCTTTGATGTGGTCTTTATGGCAATGGGTGATTAGTACTCCTGCAAAATTCGAAAAAGAAAGGGAATTTTCTTCTAAACTTTGTTTTAGAGTTAAGAAGGGAATTCCCATATCTATTATTAAATTTGTTTCATTGCCTAATAAGATTGTACAATTTCCCTTTGAGCCACTTGCAATATTTTTAATTTTCATATTAATAGAACTGCATCGCGTTAAGCGGTTGTCCTCCGTAATATGGGAATCCATACCAAATTGCAAAGTGTAGATGTACTCCGGTTGCGGCTCCTGTCATACCCATTCCACCGATTGGTTGTCCTTTTTCTACATAGTCTCCTTCTTTTACTGCACGACAACCTGGACACATATGTGCATATAATGAGTAATATCCATTATGATGATCTATTACTATATATTCACCGTTATCACCATATCCTCCTGCATACCATCCTGTTTTCTTTTCAGATTTTACTACTGTACCTGCTTGAGCAGCAAAGATATTCGAACCATATCCACATCCCGCAATATCTGTTCCATCATGCAATGCTCCCCAACGCCATCCAAATGGACTTGAAATTGATGAACATGTTGCAGGCCAACCCCATTCTCCTGAGGTAGGTAGTGATGATCCATATCCATAATATGCAGATTGTTTTCCACCTTTAATAATAATTTCATTAATTGGATCTTTCAAAACTTCTGTATTTGTTGTTGTTCTACTTGTTATTTCTCCATTTACTTTTAATACTACTTGAGTTACTTTATTTTCCCCTTTCACTCCTTCTTGTAGTGTTTGACTCCAACCAACATATTTATCATTATCATATCTTGTTTCTGTTGAGAAGTTTTTTTCTTCTTTAAATACTACTTGGTCTTGTTCTACTAAACTAAATTGAGGTTTTAGTATTCCTAATGTCACTTCTTGCCCTGGAGATAAAAGACTATTCTCATCTTGTAAGTCAGGATTAGCAATTAAAAATTCCTGTGTTGATATTTTATTGTTAAATGCTACATCATAAATTGTATCTCCTGCTTGTATTGTATATTTTTCTTGATCTTCTGTTGTTCCAAATAATAAATATTTACTCAATTCGTCTTCTGTTTGATATATCTTTTTATCAACAGGAATCTTATCTTTTTTTATAGTTATTTTATTTTTTATATAGATATTCTCAATTATAGTTCCTACGTCTTCTATTGGCTTTTGTGTTTCATTTGCATAATTGTTAAAATCTTCTTCTGATATAAAAGATTTTACGGTTCTTTCAATAGAATTTGTAAATACTTCTTTATTGATTACATATAATAATTGTGTTTTTCCAGTAATTGTTTTTCCAGTATTGGATTGCGTATCAATCCCTTTAATTTTTACTACATATCCATTAATTGTAAATGGAGATTTGTCTTTGATTTCTTCATATATATTTTTAGTTGTTTTAATATTTCTATCAAATGTTGTTTCTTTTACTATGTCTAAATCTTGTGGTGCATATACTTTTGTAACATTATATTTTTTCTTAATCTCTTTTTGTTCTTTATCAATATATTCTTCCAAATCCTTTTTGGATTCTATTAATCCTAAAGACTCTCCTTTTAAATATACTCTATATAAATCTTGTGGTTTTGTTGAAATTGTGGTAAATCCCGTTGTCAGTAGTATTATGAATGCAAACGCAAATTCTTTTATTCTTTTATTCACTCGGTATTACCTCCCCTTCTCTTTCTTTTCTTAAATTCAAAAATGTGGATGTATTCTTTTTAAACAATAATTCTATTGTTTTTGTTGGTCCATTACGGTGTTTTCCAATAATTAATTCACTAATACTATTATTATCATCAGTTCTTAATTCTTTGTTGTAATAATCATCTCTATATAAGAATGCTACTATATCGGCATCCTGCTCTATTGAACCTGATTCACGAAGATCACTCATCATTGGTCTTTTATCATCTCTTCCTTCAACACTTCTTGATAATTGGGATAAGGCTATAATTGGAATTCCTAGTTCTAGAGAAAGCGTTTTTAGGCTTCGTGATATATCAGATACCTCTTGTTGTCTGTTTGTTCCGTAGTTTTTTCCTCCTGAAATTAGCTGTAAGTAATCTATTACAACTAATGCTAGCCCTTCTTCACTACTGGCATATCTTCTACATTTTGCTCTAATCTCACCTATTGTTGTTCCTGCCGTATCATCAATAATTAAATTCGTCTTTGCAAGTTGTGCAGATGCTTCTTTTATTCTTCTCCAATCTGGATTTAATAGGTTCCCTGTTCTTAATTTAAATCCATCTAATTGTCCTAGAGAAGATAGTATTCTCATTGCTAATTGTTCAGCAGGCATTTCCATATTAAATATGGCTACAGATTTATCTTGAGTCATTGCAACATGGGTTGCTAAATTTAGGGCAAATGCTGTTTTTCCCATAGCAGGTCTTGCTGCTATTATTATGAATTCTCCTGGATGTAATCCTGTTGTTAGTTGGTCTAAATCATCCCATCCTGTTTCTAGTCCCGTTATTTCACCTTTTGTTTTGGATAACTTTTCAAGATCAGATTGAGTTTTAGCGAGAATTTCTTTGATTGTTCTAAAGTCCGATGCCGATCTTTTTTTCACAACATTTAGTATTTTCTTTTCAGAGTTATCTAATATTTCATTAATTGTTTCTTCTTGGTTATATCCTTCTTCTGCTATTTCCTCTGCTGTTTGAATTAGACTTCTTACAATGGCTGTATCTTCTACAATTTTTATATAATAATCAACATTACTTGCTGTTGGTACAAAGTTTATTAATTCTGTTAGATATTCTACTCCACCTATTTCTGTTAATTGATTTTTCTTTTTTAGTTCACTGGTAATTGTTGTTATATCAATTGGTGTTCCTTCTTCTAATAATGTAAGCATTGATCGAAATATCTTTTCATTTTTTTCATAATAAAATGATTCTGGTAAAAGGTTTTCACTGGCTTTTTGTATTGCTACCTTTGATAAAAAACAAGATCCTAGTACAGATTCTTCTGCTTCTATATTATTCGGTAATGATCTGTTTGCCATTTTATCACCTCACTTTATTTAATTACATGTACTTTTATAGTTGCCATTATTTCTGGATACAAATTAATTTTTACATCATGAAATCCTAATGATTGGATTGTATTTTGTAATTCTATTTTACTTTTTTCAATATCATATCCTTGTTTTTTTAACTCATCTTTTATTTGTTTTACACTTATACTTCCGAATACTTTGTCTCCTTCTCCGGTTTTTACTTTAAATTCTAGTGTAACTTTAGATAGTTTTTCCTTTAGATTTTCTGCTTCTTTTTTATTATGTTCATCTTCTTTTTCTTTTTTTGCTAATTCATGTTGTAGTTTTAATAGATTTTCCTTTGTCTTTTTTACTGCATATCCTTTATTTATTAAAAAGTTTTCTGCATATCCATCTTTTACATTTTTAATTTGTCCTTTTTTTCCTTGATTTTTTAAGTCTTTAATAAAAATTACTTCCATTTTATTCGCCTTCTTCTTCTTTAATTTGTTTTTTTAATTCTTGTTCTACTTTGCTGATGGTTGTATTTTCAAATGTTGCGGCTCCACTTGTGGAATCACCGCCCCCACCTAACTTCTCTAGGATTTTACTTATATCATAGTTTCCTAGACTTCTTGCACTAATACCAATTGTATCTTTTCCTATTTTTCCGATTACAAAACTTGCTTCTATGTTATTAAAGAATAGTAGTGTATCAGCAACTTTTGCAAGATCTTCTCTTCTATATTGAGTATATGGCGTTGCTTTTGTAAAAGCGACTTTTCCATCTATTGTTTCAATAGAGGCTAAAAGTTTTTGTCGTTCTGTATAATCCTCAATATTTTGCTTTAGAAGATATTGTACTTTTTTGGCACTTGCTCCTAGGCTTGATAAGTAATATGATGCATAAAATGTTTCTGCAGATGTATTTAAAGTAAAGTTATTTGTATCTAGTACAATTCCTGATAATAGAATTGTTGCATAATATGATTCTATTTCTACATCATAATACTCAATTAAATTGGTTATCATTTCACATGTACTAGATATTTTATTATCATTTATGATGATAGCGTCTTTTATTGTTGTATGTCCTAAATCATGATGATCTATAATTAATTTGTTTTTTATCTTTTTTAGTACATCTTGACTCTGAACCAATTCTGTTTTATTGGTATCTAGTATCATTAATAAATTCTTAGAGGGACGAGGATATATGTACTTATCTATATCTTCACTTCTTATTATTTCAATACATCCTTCTAATTCTCTTAATACTTTTTCTACTCCCATTTCGTGATTTTTATCGTCAATTATAATGTAACAATTTTTCTTTTTTCTTTTCAAAATCATATACATTCCTATTTGACTACCTAGAGCATCTAAATCTAGATTTTTATGTGCCATAAGGAATATTGTTTTGGCGTTTCTTATTGCTGTATTAAGTTTTCTTCTTTCTTTAATAATACCCATAGTTCCTCCTCTAAGTTTTCATATTTATTATATAATAAATATACTTTTTTGTCTAATAAAAGGAGTTTTCATTTTTGCTTGAAATATAACAAAAAAAATCCATAATTTTGGATTTTTTTATTTTGTATATGGTATTAATGCTACAGAACGTGCTCTTTTAATTTGTTTAGAAATAAATCTTTGATGTTCTGCACAGTTTCCTGTTACACGTCTTGGTAAAATTTTACCTTTTTCATTAATATATTTTCTTAATGCTTCTGGATCTTTCCAATCAATTGTTTTTCCAGTACACATTACACATACTTTTTTCTTTTTACGATTGAATTCTGCCATGTTCTATCCTCCTTTTTCACTTTCGATTTAGAATGGTAATTCGTCATCACTAATTTCAATGCTTGATCCGAAATCAGCAAATGGATTACTATCTACGTCTGTTCCCTTAGGTTCTGGAGCGTCTCCAAAATCATATGGGGTTGGTCCGGAATTATTATTTGCCGAACTATTCATATTATTAGAATTATTTGAGGAATTTTTTGATCCTAAGAATTCAACATTATCAGCAACTACTTCAGTTACATATCTTTTTTGTCCATTATTATCATCATAACTTCTTGTTTGAATTCTACCATCGATTGCTACTTGACTTCCTTGAGACAAAAAGTTTTTAACATTTTCTGCTTGTTTTCTCCAAACAACAATGTTAATAAAATCTGCTTCTCTTTCTCCTTGTTGATTTGAAAAGTTTCTATTTACAGCCAAAGAAAATGTTGCAACTGCTATATTACTACCTGTATATCTTAATTCTGGATCTCTCGTTAATCTTCCTATTAAAAATACTTTATTCATAACTTTACCTCTTTTTATTAGTCTTCTACTTTAATAACAATATGACGTAATAAATTTTCATTAATTCTAGCAACACGTTTAAACTCTTCTTCTGCTTTTGTAGTTGCTTCTACTACAAATAAATAGTAGTATCCTGTTGAGAATTTTTTTACTTCATAAGCTAATTCTCTTTGACCCATTGATTTTTCTTCTAAAATCTTTGCTTTAGAGTCTGTTAAAACCTTTTTCATTGATTCTGCAGTTTTTCTAATTTCTGCTTCCTCCATATCTGGTCTAACAACGAACATCATTTCATATTTATTCATTCTTTACACCTCCTTTTGGACTTACGGCTATTAAAAATAGCAAGGAGTATTAAAAATACTCGAAGGTATTATAACAAAATTTTTTTTGAAATGCAATAGATGTTTTTATTCTCTGGTGTATTTAATTTTTCCTTCTCTATAAAGACTTGATAGATTATCATCTCTTTCATTCCATCTATAATAATATAAGATTTCTAAAATATTTGCTCTTTTTCCTTTTCTTACCTTTTTATTAAATTCCCAGTCTTCTCCAATGTTGTATTTTTTATCAAATCGAATATCTCCTATAATTCCTTTTTTATAAACACAATTCCAAATACAGCGATTCCATTCAAGTGGTTCTTCTTCAATTATATATTTATGGTCTTTTGTTTCCCATCCATAATAGCAATAATCAAAATCTTCTTCTTTAATTTTATTTAGAATTGTTTCCACATAATTTGAATAAACCAAGTCATCCGAATCAATAAATGCAATAAAGTCACCTACAGCATTATCTAATCCTACATTTCTTGGAATTGACGCATTCCCGGAGTTTTCTTTTAAGTGAATTACTTTTACTCCAAATTTATCCAATTCTATTTCATTTGATCCATCATCTACTATAATCCATTCCACTTCTTCTGTTAATTGGGGAAGTAAATTATCTGCTAATACTTTTGTAAGTTCTAATGTATTAAAATATGGAGTTATGATACTTAATAATATTTTATTCATTTTCATTTCCTTTTCTTTTATAGTAAAAGCCTACGATGTTTTGTCCTTTTTTTTCATTATTTCCCTTAACTGCTTCGTAATGTGATGCATATCTATCATCTTTTGCAGTATCTATTGGACTTATCATAATTTTTGCTAGTGGAAATTCTCTTAGTTGATTTGTAATGGCTTTTTCTAAATCTATTTTATATTTTCCCTGATCTTCTTCGATAGCATTTTCCCATATTTCTTTGTTACTAGCCTTGTGGGGATAAGTATCATATATATAACTGTCTTTCTTAATATGACTTCCTATGTATAAATAAATATCTTGTGGTTTACTATGAAATAATTTTATTAGACTATTAATTAATGCCTTTGGTAATCCTCTATTAATATGGTAGATTCCACAATGTGCTATCGCACTTACTCCTAATTTTCTATCTTCAGCAATTAAAACTGGGCAATCAGCCATCCTATGACATAGAACAATTTCTGGATATTTGTTTGTAATGATTAAAATGTCTGCTTGTATTTTTTCTTGAAAGTAATCTTCTCCCGATAAGTATTTTTTATCTATAATAACTGTCTTATCGTCCTCATAAACATCGTTATCTTCCATTTTTTGTTCTACTTGAAACATTTTAAGACCTGAAAAATTGTATTTTTCTCCAAGTTTAATTCTAGATTTTTTTAATTCTTGCTCGATATCTTCTTCTGTATAATTATCTGGATAAAATTTTTTGTTTCTTGAGAAGATTCCATCCATTTTATTTCCTTCAAATATAAATATTTGACTTTTTAAATCTTCTTTCATTATACATTAAACCTAAAATGACAGATATCCCCATCTTGCATTAAGTATTCTTTTCCTTCTAATCTTGCTTTTCCTGCCTCTTTCACTTTGATTTCACTACCACATTCTATTAAATCCTCATAAGATATTACTTCTGCTCTAATAAATCCTTTTTCAAAATCTGAGTGTATGATTCCAGCACATTCTTTTGCATTCATTCCTTTTTTGAATGTCCATGCTCTTACTTCATCTTTTCCAACTGTAAAATATGTTGCAAGACCTAAAATATCATATGTTGCTGTTATTAATTTATTTAATCCTGATTCTTCAATGCCTAATGCTTCAAGCATTTCTTTTTTATCTTCTTCATTTAATTCACTTAATTCTTCTTCTACTTTTGCACATAGACTAACAACTTTTGCATTTTCCTTTTCAGCATATTCTTTTACTTTTTTTACATAGTCATTTTCTGGATTTCCAAGTTCACTTTCTTTAATGTTTGCTAAGTATATGATTGGTTTTGCTGTTAAAAAACTATAAGTTTTTATTACTTTTTTTTCTTCTTCATTTAATTGTAATTGACGAATTGGTTTATTTTCTTCTAAGGCTTTTTTACATTTTTCTAAGGTTTCTACCTCAAGTAGATCATTTTTGTCTTTTGATGTTCTTGCTTTCTTTGATACTTTTTCTAATCTATTTTGAATGATGTCTAAGTCTGATATTGATAATTCTAGATTAATTGTTTCTATATCTCTTATTGGATCTATATTTCCTTCTACGTGTATTATTTTTCCATCATCAAAACATCTTACCACTTCAACAATTGCATCTACATCTCTTATGTGTGATAAAAATTTATTTCCTAATCCTTCTCCTTGACTTGCACCTTTTACTAGTCCTGCTATGTCCGTAAACTCATATGCTGTTGGAATAAAGCGATTTGGATCATACATTTCTTTTAATCGATCCATTCTTTTGTCTGGTACTGTTACTACTCCAACATTTGGTTCTATTGTGGCAAACGGATAGTTTTCTGCTAATATTTTTTGGTTGGTAATTGCATTAAATAAAGTGGATTTTCCAACGTTTGGTAATCCTACAATTCCGGCTGTTAAACTCATATTATCCCTCTTTTCTTTGTATATTATACCATTTTTGTATAAAAAAAACACCTTTTTCAGGTGTTTCCTATTATATTGTTGGTACTACATTTGGTCCTATTGGTAATCCTACTATATACCAAATTACTATTATTAGTATCCATGTAATAGATATTAATACAAAATATGGGGTAATCATTTTTAATGATTCTCTTATTGTATATGGTTTATTTTTACGTAAATTATATACATTCAAATATCCTATATATATAACAAATGATGCCATTAATGGAGTAAACCCTTTTGTCATAGAATCTGCTGCTCTAATAACAATTTGAGCATATGCAGGAGATATATTTGATTGCATAAACATTGGTACTACAACTGGTGAGAAGATTAGCCATTTACTAGATGCTGACGTTAAGAAAAAGTTTGATATTGCCATTAATAGTAGTGCAATTATTAATAATGGTATTCCTCCAAATTGTAGTTGTTCTAAGAAGCTTGCAAGCCATGCAGTAATTACAAATCCAATATTTGTTTTTCTAAATATTGCAATGAATTGTGATGCAACAAACATTAAGATAAAAACGCTTCCTAAGTTATTGAATTTTTTTGCTGCATTTTCAATAATTTCTTTATCATTTTTTATTGATTTACTACCTATTCCATATGCTATACCAGTTACTGCAAAGAATAATGACACAATATAGGTGAAACCATCTTGGAAATATGCATTGTCTCCAAATAATTGATTAACATAGGCTTTTTCTTTCATATCAAGTAACATTCCTGAATAAGGAAGATTTGGAGTAAGCGCATATATTGTTAAAAAGGCAATTATAATTGCTACTACTAATGCATATTGAAGACCTCTTTTATCATATTTTTCTCTTTCAATTTGCTTTTGTTCTTCCTCTTCTAAATCAAATGAATGATATTTTTCTGTTTGTGATGATTCATCATCTCTTTTATATTTTCCTATTTGTGGAGCAATAATTTTTTCAATAATTGCTGTTCCAACAATTGATAATATTACTGAAGTTATAATAATAAATATTAAATTTGATGTTAATGGTACATGTGCTGTTTCATCAATTAATCTTGCTGCATTTTTTGTATAGTTAATTAATGATACTTCGGTAGATCCTACGAATATTGATACTCCATAACCAAATGATACTCCACAAAATGCTGTAACAATTCCCAAAATTGGATTTCTATTATTCATAAAATAAATCATAGCGGCTAATGGAATTAGTATTGCATATCCTACTTCATTTATTAAGGATGATATGGTTGATAAGAATATCAATATAAATGTTATCATGAAGTATGGCATCTTGCTTAAATGTCTTCTTGTTAACATTTCAATAAATCCTGTACCTTCGGCTATTGTTAATCCAATTAAGGATATTAATAATGTTCCTAATGGTCCAAAACTCAAGAAGTTTTTTGCTGCATTACTAATCATAAATTTGAAGCCATCAAATGATAGAAGATTTTCTACTGTAATTAAAACAGGTTCTAATTCATAAGTATTTTTGTTAATTGTATTATAAGTTGCCTGTGCTTCAAATAGTGATAAAAATCCACTTATTAGTACTGTTATTACTGATAATACAATAAATATTGTTATGGGATGAAAGTAAAATTTCTTCAGTCTTAACTTTCCTGGTTCTTTCATATTTCCCTCCTTATTCCTTTATTTTCTTCAATTTTTTATTAAATTCAATTCTTGGAATCAAAACGGTTCTACCGCAGTTAATGCACTTTATTTTTATATCTGCACCTACTCTTACGATTTCCCATTCATTTGTACCACATGGATGTTGTTTTTTCATAATCACAATTGAACCTAATTTATAATCTTTATTTTCCATTGTGCACCTCTATTTGTTGATATGGTATTTTAATATTTGCTTGATCAAATTCTTTTTTTATTTCTTTTCTCAAAAATCTTTCTACAGTAAAATTTTTAGTAGGTTCGGTTTCTACAACCACACGATATACAACAGATGAATCTGCCAATTCATTTACTCCCCATAGCTCTAATTCTTTTTTTGCGTATGGTATATTTCCATTTAATCTTTTAAATAATTTTTCAAATGTTTTTTCTATTTCTTCTTCTTTGTTTTCATAAGCAATTCCTACATCTATGACTGCTAAGGAGTTATTAGCACTATAGTTAATAATATTGTCCATATAGTGATTTGCAATAATCTTAGTTGCACCTTTAAAATTTCTTATTCTTGTTGTTCTTAGTCCTATAAAGACTACTTCTCCCATAAAGCCATCTACTTCAATTGTATCTCCAACTTCATATTCTCCTTCTGTTATGATGGAAAAACCTGCAATTAAATCTTTTGCTAAATCTTGAAAGGCTAATCCAATTAGAGCAGTTCCTATTCCTAATCCTGCTAAAATTGATTTTACATTAATTCCAAATTCTGAAAGAATTGCCAATATTACTAATATAATAATGATATATTTTATCATATTAATAATTAATATTCTTAGAGTGTTAATTCGTTGAATTTGTGTTGCTTTTAATCTTTTATTTTTTGATGTAGATTTTACAATTAATTGTTTAATAACTTTAAATATAACAACTCCAATAATAATGTATAGTACTGGAAGAATAATTTTGATAATATCGAGGTTTAGCATCCCTACTTCTAATTTCATATTACCTACCTACCTCAATATTAAGAATTTCTAGAATTCGATTTAAATCATTTCCATTAACAAAACTGATTTCAATTTTATTTTTCTTCACTACAACTTTTGTTCCTAATTTTTCACTGATTTCTTCTTGTAAATAAAGATATTCTTGCGAACTTTCTCTTTTTCTTTGTGGATTTGATTTTATAATATTCGGTTCTTTTGTAAGATTTTCTAATTCTCTTACACTGATTCCTTCTTCAATTATTTTTTCTTCTAGTTTCTTTTGTTGATTTGCATCATCTAATTTACTTAATACTCTAGCATGTCCCATAGATATTTTCTTATTATTAATATCTTCTTGGATTCTTTCAGGTAGTGTTAAGAGTCCTAACATATTAGTAATGTGGCTTCTACTTTTTCCTAAACGTTTTGCTAATTCTTCTTGCGTTAGGCTTAATGTTTCCTGTAGTTTTTTATAGGCTTGAGCCTCTTCTATTGCGGTTAAGTTTTCTCTTTGTAAGTTTTCAAGTAATGCAACTTCCATCATTTGAGTATCATTAAATTCTCTGATTATGGCTGGAATTTCTGTTAAACCTGCCATTTTGGAGGCTTTTACTCGTCTTTCTCCTGCTATTATTTCATATCCTTTTATTGATTTTTTTACAATAATTGGTTGAAATACCCCATGTTCTTTTATAGAAAGTGCCAATTCCTCTAAGGCATCTTTTTCAAATACTTTTCTTGGCTGATATGGGTTTGGTCTTAATTCATCTAGTTTTAACATGACTATTTCATCTTTTGGTGTTTCATTTACAATTTGTTCTTCTACTGTACTATAGTCTAAAATTTCACTATTAAATAATTCCTCTAACCCTTTACCTAGTGCTCTTCTTCTTGGTATTCCTGTTTCACTAATATTATTTGTTTCCATTTCTTTCAATCACTTCCTTTGCTAGATTGATATATGCTTCTGATCCTCTACTTTTTGGATCATATACTATTATTGGCTCACCATGTGATGGTGCTTCTGTCAATCTTACTAATCTTGGAATTATCGTATTATAAACTTTTTCTTTAAAAAAGCTTCTGATATCTTCTACTACTTCAAATCCTAAATTTGTTCTAGAATCTAACATTGTAAGTAATACTCCTTCTATATCTAAGGTTGGATTTAAAGTTTTTTGTGCAATCATAATTGTTTTTAATAATTGCGTTATTCCTTCTAGTGCAAAGAATTCACATTGAACAGGTATGATAACTGAATTTGATGCTGTTAGAGCATTCGTTGTAATAACATCTAGTGATGGTGGACAATCTATTATGATATAATCAAAGTTTTCTTTGATATCTATTATGCAATTTTTTAATTGTTCTCCTTTTTTAAATCCTGCTTCTGTTCTACTTTTTTCTAATAATTCTGTTCCTATTCCTGCAAGATTTATTGTAGATGGTACAACATAAAAACCTTTATACTTCGTTTTTAAAATTGCTTCTTCTATTTTGCAATCTCCTTTTAATACATCATAAATACTTTTATTTATTTCTCCTTTATTGATTCCTACACCAGTAGTTGTATTTCCTTGTGGATCAAGATCTATTAATAATACATTTTTTCCTAATACTGCTAATGATGCAGAAAGATTGATGCTTGTTGTGGTTTTTCCTACCCCACCTTTTTGATTTACTAATGATATAACCTTTCCCATCTAATCACCCATTTTCCATATTACTTATTTATTGTATCAAAGTTTCTTTTTTTTTGAAATGGTTTTATAAAAAAAATAGAATTTTGTATTCTATTTTTTATTCTTCTGGTTTATCTATCTTAATTATAACTTGATATGATTTAGGGAAATTCATTTCATCTGCATTCACACTTACACCATGTAATTTCAAATCTTCAATTAGATCTCTTAATTTTTGCATTGCTTGATCAACTGTATAATTACCTTGTGTTGTCACAATAGTTGGTAATGGATTACCAGGGGTAATATCAGGTATTGCTTCTTTTCTATCACTTATTATTTCTTGGTTTGCTCCTGGCATTTTAATAGATGGTAATTCACTTAAGTCAAACGCTTCTTTTTGTGGTGGTTCATTTTCTCCTATTGGCATATTCATACCCATCATGTTATTCATCATTGGTTCTGGATTTCTATTTTCCACTACTTGATTCATTGTATTTAATGGGTTTGTTTGCATTGTATTTGCTTGTGTACCTGCATTTTGTATATTCATATCATTTAATGATAATGTGCTATTATTATTTTCTTCTTCCCCATAATTAATAAATTTATTCGTAATCGTTTCCTCCTCTTTCTTTTCATTTTCTGTTGGTGGAGCAATTACAACTTTTCCATAATTTGAGGTTTCTTCTTCAATTTCTGATACAGTAGGAACGAGTGGCTTATTATCTAAGAAACCACTTGCGGATGCTATTGCAGTTGCTTCTATAGGAATATCAGAGGCATCCTTTCCTTTTGGATACATTGTTCTTATTTCTTCTTCTAAGGCACGTACACTCATTTTTGTTGATTCTATTTTATCTAATAGTTGTTTTTGAATTTTTGCATCTGATACATTTAATAATGCTCTTGCATGTCTTTCAGAAATTCTTTCTTTTAATAGTGCCTCTTGTATATCCTCAGGAAGTGATAATAATCTTATCTTATTTGCTACTGCAGATTGGCTTTTTCCCATTGTTTTTGCTAATTCTTCTTGTGTCATTTCATCAATTTCTAATATTTTTTGATATGTTCTTGCTTCTTCAATAGGATTTAGATTTTTTCTTTGCAGATTTTCAAGTAGCGCAACCTTTGAACTTTCTTTATCATCTAAGTCTCTTATAATAGCGGGAATTTTAGTCAAACCTGCTAAAGCAGATGCTTTATATCTTCTTTCACCTGCAATTATTTCGTATTTTCCATTTACATTTCTAACAATGATTGGTTGAATTACTCCATGCTCTCTAATAGATACAGCCAATTCTTTTAATGCTCTTTCATCAAAAACCTCTCTAGGTTGAAATCTATTTGGTATAATATCATCTAAATGTATTTGTACTACTTCATCTCTTGTTTCCGTATTCATGACTAATCCCTCACTTTATTCTTTACTATCCCTATGTTATCATTATATGTTATTTTTTTGTTTCTTTCAACTTTTTTATATAAAAAAAAGTATGTTATCTTTACATACTTTTCTTGTTTTTCATTACAATTAAACATCTTTTACTATTTTCAATTGGTAATAAGAATTCTTCTCTTTTTATAATTAAATATTTTTTTTGTAGTTTAGCCTCAACATTTTTAGACAATTCTTCTTCTACATTTCCTTTCATAGCAACAAAAACTCCATCTTTTGATACTAGGTGCATTGTATATCCTACGAGTTTTTCGATATTTGCTACAGCACGAGAGGTAACAACATCAAATTGTCCTTTGAATTCTTCTCCTCTTATATGAATTGCTTCTATATCTTCTAATTCTAATAATTTTTTTATTTCATTTAAGTAATTTATTCTTTTTTGAAGAGAATCAATTAATGTTACTTTAAGATTTGGAAATACTATTTTTAATACAATTCCAGGAAAACCGGCACCTGTTCCTACATCACATAATGTTTTTACGTCTTTTAGATTTACTACTTTATTTAGAGTTAAACTATCATAAAAGTGTTTTAAATAGACTTCTTTTTCTTCTGTTATTCGTGTTAAATTTATTTTTTCGTTCCATTCGATCATCAAATGATAAAACTGATTTAATTTTTCTAGTTGTTTCTTTGTTATTTCAATGTTTATCTTTTTTAGTTCTTCTATAAATACTTCTTCATTCATCTTTTCCATACTCCTTCTTTAAATATACGGAAAGTATTGAAATATCAGATGGATTCACTCCACTGATACGAATTGCTTGGGCTATCGTTGTTGGTCTTACCTCTTTTAGTTTTTGTCTTGCTTCTGAAGCAATATTGTTTACTTTATCGTAATCAATATCTTCTGGAATTTGTTTTTTCTCTAGTTTTAGCATTTTTTCTGCTTCTTTATATGATTTTTCAATATATCCTTTGTATTTTAAGTATATTTCTACTTGTTCTTTTATTTCTTGGTTATATGGAAATGTTTGAAATTGCTCAAGAAATTCTACTGTTATTTCTGGCCTTCCTAATAATTGTTCAAAAGAAAATGTTGCGGTAGGAACGGAAAAATGATTCTTTTGAAATTCTTTTTTTACTTCTTCGGTTACTTTTAATTTTTGTTCTCTAGCCCATTCTAAACATTCTTGAATGTCTTTTTCTTTTTTATTTAATCTTTCTATTTGTTCTTCGTTGATTAAACCAACTTCGTATCCATGTCTTCTTAATCTTAAGTCTGCATTATCACTTCTTAGTAGTAGTCTAAACTCTGCTCTAGAAGTTAATAATCGATATGGATCTCTAATTCCTTTTGTGATTAAATCATCAATTAATACTCCAATATAGGCTTCGTTTCTTTTTAATACAAGTGGTTCTTTTCCCTCTAATTTTAAACTTGCATTGATTCCAGCCATTAGACCTTGGCATGCAGCTTCTTCATAGCCACTCGTTCCATTGATTTGACCGGCTGTGAAAAGATTTTCTAGTACTTTTGTCTCTAGTGATGCTTTTAACTGAGTTGGATAAATGGCATCATACTCTATTGCATATCCATATTTTAATATCTTAGCGTGTTCAAAACCAGGTAGTGAATGTACCATTAATTCTTGAACTTCTGGTGGCATTGATGTGGAAAATCCTTGAAGATACATATCATCATAATATCTGCTTTCTGGTTCAATAAATAATTGATGTCTTTCTTTATCCGAAAAACGTACTACCTTATCTTCAATAGATGGACAGTACCTTGGACCTATTCCTTCTATATCATCTAGTGCTCCATACATAGAGGATTTATTTAAGTTTTCTCTAATAATTCTATGAGTTTCTTCTGTTGTGTAGGTTAAATGACATGGTATTTGGTCTTCTATTTTGTATTGGGGTTCTAAATCAAAACTAAATGTTAAGTATTTATCATCCCCTGGTTCTACTCTTGTCTTTGAAAAATCGATGGTTTTTCTATCAATTCTTTGTGGTGTACCTGTTTTTAAGCGTTTAATCGTAAAACCATATTCCTTTAATTTATCACTTAAATGATTGGATGGCTTTTCTCCATGTGGACCTTGTCTTGTTCTTGTATTTCCTACTAAAATATCTGCTTTTAAATAGGTTCCAGTTGTTAAAACAACTATTTTGGATTCAATTCTTTCTCCATCTTCTAGAATAATTCCTTTTACTTTGTTATCTTCTACGATTAGGTCTTCTACCATTCCTTCTCTTATTTCTAAGTTTTCTAATGAGTTTAATACATTCATCATTTCTTTAGGATAGGCTATTTTATCTCCTTGAGCTCTTAATGATTGAACCGCTGGCCCTTTAGCGCTATTTAACATTTTTATTTGAAGATGAGTTTTATCGGCAACTTTACCCATGATTCCACCTAAAGCATCAATTTCTCGTACTACTATTCCTTTGGCACTTCCCCCTATATGTGGATTACATGGCATATCTGCTATATTTTTTATATTACTTGTAATTAGGAGCGTTTTATGGCCTTTCTTTGCTGCTGCATGAGCAGCCTCACATCCAGCATGTCCTCCTCCTACTACTATTATTTCATACATCTTATCACCTTCTTTACTTTCCTAGACAAAATCTTGAAAACATTTCATCTAGTAATTCTTCTTCGTAGCTTGAACCGTTAATTTTTCCTAATTCTTCCCATATATTTTTTATATCTAATTCAATCATATCTATTGGCATATTGTTATTTAGCGATTGCTCTATTTCTTCAATTCTTTTTAAACATCTTTTTAATATACTTATACTTCTTGCATTACTTAAGTATGTTGGATCTTTTGTTTCTATTGCTTCGATATTAAATAATTCAATAATCTTATTTTTTAACTCTTCTATTCCTTTTCCTTCAGTAATGCTCAAATTTATAATTCTATTTTTATCTACATTTAATTCATTTCTGTTTATTTTTGTTTCTAGATCATTTTTATTTATTAAAATTATATAATTTTTTCCTTCTATTTTATCTAATAATTCTTTAATATCCTCTGTTATTGTTTCATTATTGTTCAACATAAATAATATCAAATCAGACTCTTCCATTATTTTTAAACTTTTTTCTACTCCTATTGCTTCAATTATATCGTCTGTTTTTCTTATACCTGCTGTATCAATCATGTTTAATAAAATACCATTTATGTTTATTTGCCCTTCAACAATGTCTCTTGTTGTACCTGCTATATCAGTGACTATTGCTTTATCTTCTTCTAATAATGCGTTTAAAAGTGAACTTTTTCCTACATTTGGTCTTCCTATTATAGATGTTTTTATTCCGTTTTTTATCATTTTCCCATTTTCTGATTCTTTTAGTATTTTTTTTATTTTATCTTTCAATTTAGCAATTTTTGGTACTAATATTTCGTTTGTAATAATATCTACATCATCATATTCAGGATAATCTATATTAACATTAATGTTACTAATGATTTGAACCATATCACTTCTTAATTCATTGATTAATTGTGATGTTTTTCCCCCTATTTGATTTAAGGCCATCTTTCTTTGATTTTCTGTTTTTGCATCAATCATATCCATAACAGCCTCTGCCTCTAATAGATCTATTCTTCCATTTAAAAATGCCCTTTTTGTAAACTCTCCTGGTTCTGCTATACGACATCCATTTTCTAGTAGTAATTCTAATACTTTATTTGTTGGAGCAATACCACCATGAGTATTTATTTCTACTGTATCTTCTGCAGTATATGTACGAGGTGATCTCATAACAGAAACTAATACTTCATCTATTTGTTCATTTCCATCAACAATATGACCATAGTTAATTGAGTGGGATTCTACTTTTGTTAAATCTTTTCCTTTAAATATTTTATTTACAATGTTGATTGCTTCTTCTCCACTTACTCGTATTATTGCAATTGCACCTACTCCTTGACTTGTAGCAATTGCACATATTGTATCATTCATAGTATCCCTCCTTTTTTTCGTCGTTTATTATATCATACTTTTCCTTTATTTTAAAAGTTTTAAACCAATATATTTCATTTTAATCTATTTTTTTGATTCTTTTTGATTTATAATTCGTTTTATTTGTAAAGAATGTAAAAAAAAACGCTTTTTTGCGTTTTATTCATCTTTTGGTTTAACAACTACGTAACGATTTGGCTCTTCGCCTTCGCTTTCAGTATATACACCTTTATAATTTGTTAATGCATTATGTATTATTCTTCTCTCATAGGAATTCATAGAATCTAGTTTTACTTCTACTTTGGTTGTTTTTACTTCTCTTGCAATTTTCTTTGCTAATCTTTCTAGTGTTTTTTCTCTTTTTTCTTTATATTCATTTACATCTATTGAAAATTTATAATTTCTTCCTAATTCAGTATTTAAATGTTGACTTACTATTGTTGATAATGCTTTTAGATTTTTACCATTTTTCCCTATAAGTAATGCATCGTTATCTGAAAATATAATATACTTTGGAACTTCTTCTTTATTCTTTACTTCAATATTTACACTGAATCCCATATCTTTTAGAATTTGAATCAGATAATCTTTTATATGTTTTATAACTTCTCTTTTTTCAATTACTTCAATTTCTACTTTTTTACTTTTAAAAAGTCCACCTTTTGATTCTCCAATTTCTCTTATAAATAAGTTTTCCTCTACTTCTTGTAATTCTTCTTTGGCAATTTGGATTGCTTCTTCCTTTGTTTTTCCTATATAATTATGCTTTTCCATTTACTTCTCGGCTCCTTTTCACTAATATATTTTGAACTATGGTAAATAGATTAGATGTTACCCAATAGATACCTAATCCAGCTGGCATGAATATTGCAGTAACAACTATCATAACAGACATCATCGTTGGCATCATTTTCATTGTAGGATCTTCCACATTTCCTGTTGCATTCATTTTAAATGAGAAGAATGTAGATGCTGCTATAATAATCATTAATATAATATATGCATAAAATGTTGAAGAAGTTATTCCTACTGAAGGTGTTGTTCCTAATTGTAATTTAAGAAGTTCTCCTTCAAAAATAACTGGTGTTCTTTGAATTGCTTCAAAGAATGCAATAAATATTGGTAGTTGTATAAATGCAAATAAACATCCTGACATTGGATTTATCTTATATTTTTGATAAACTGCCATTATTTCTTGATTTTGCTTTATCATAGATTCTTGATCTTGTTTTCCTTGATATTTTTTTTGAATTCTATTTAATTCTGGTTGTGCTTTTTTTAATATTTCAGATTGCATAGCAGTCTTTCTTGTAATTGGATATGCTACTAATCTTATTAATAAACTAATGATAATTACTGATATACCGTAATTCTTTACTATCTCCCCTAGTTTAATCAAGATATATGCAAGTGGTTTAACAAAAAAACTTGTCCACAATCCTTCATACTTTCCTGATGTAATTTTAAAATCTTTACATTCTGGAAGTTTATCTATATTAACTTTATATTTCTTATATATTTCTTGTGTTTTTTTATTTGTTGGTTTACATAATATATTTTTAGTGAGCGTTTGCCCTGTTTGTTCATTTTTTACTGCTTGATTTTTACTATCTGTCAGTGTTCTAGTGCACCCAGTGGTTAGCATTAATAATAATACTAATAAGATCCATATTTTTTTTCTTTTCATATATTTTCCTTTCCTATATATATTATACTTTTGTTATTAGATTGAAAAAATCATCCCTCAATTCTTGATAAGTCTTTTCTATTGCCCCTCTTCTTAATATTATAATATAATCTTTTTTATTTATATAGTTTTTTTTGTAATTATCGATAATTGATCTAATCTTTCTTTTGTATTTATTTCTAAAAACTGCATTTCCTAACTTTTTACTCACCGATATTCCAAATCGATCATAAGGTAATTTGTTTTCTAAAGAATAAATAACATAACTTTTATTTTTTTCACATTTTCCTTCATTTAAGATTTTCTCAAAATCTTGATTTTTTTGGACAATATATAATTTTTTCATCAGTAATCACTATCCTTTAAAGTAAAAAACCACTGGCTACAGCGGTATTTTATTTGCATAGAACTTTACGTCCTTTACGACGACGACGATTCAATATATTTGTTTTTTTTCGTGCAAAAAATCCAAGTTTTTTAGATTTCTTACGATTATTTGGTTGATATGTTCTTTTCATTGCTTCCACCTCCCGACATAAATCTACATTATTATAATAATAACTTGGCCATTTTGTCAAATATATTTTTCCCCTTTTTCCACATATTTGTGGATTTTATAACTTATACATGTTTAAAAAAAAATGTGGAAAATGTGGAAAACTGTCGAAATGCTTTATTTTATATACATTTAATTTGTGGATAAGTTTGTGGATTACGAGTGGAAAAATTTTTTTCGTGAAAAGTTATTTATTTTTTCCTCAAATTAATGTAGAATAAAACGTATCGATGATTCAGTGGGGAGATGATAATTTGAATGAAGATATTGTTTGGTCAAAATTCCTAGATATCATAAAAAGTAAAATTGTTACAATCTCCTATAATACTTTTTTTTCGGAAACAAAACTTTATAAATTAAAGGATGGCAAAGCATACATTATTATTCCGATGCCTTTCTTTAAGAAACATTTGTTAACTCATTATGGAGACATGATTACTTCAATATTATATGATATTACAAATACAAATTATGAACTGATATTTCTGCTAGAGGAAGAAATTGAGGAAGAAGAGAAGAAAAATAAGCCTCAAATAACTGATACTAATGTGGAATTAAGTTCTGATAATAAACCAACTGAGAATTATACAACAAATTCTAATTTAAACGAAAATTATACTTTTGATAATTTTATCGTTGGAAATTCTAATAAATTTGCTCAAGCGGCTGCTTTATCTGTTGCTGAAAATCCTGGTAAGATTTATAATCCTTTGTTTTTATATGGAAATAGCGGAGTGGGGAAAACTCATTTGATGCACGCTATTGGAAATTATGTAAAAAATAATTTAAATAAAAAGGTTTTATACGTTACAAGTGAACAATTTGTTGATGAATTTGTTAAATCAAATCGTAAAGATGAAAATGGGACTAATTTTAATTATGTTGAGTTTTTCAAGAATAAATATCGAAATATCGACGTTTTAATTATAGATGATATTCAATATCTCGGTGGTGCACAACAATCTCAACAAGAATTTTTTCATACCTTTAATAACTTGTTTTATGACAGTAAACAAATAATTGTATCATCTGATCGTAGTCCAGATGATTTAAAACAATTAGAAGAGCGTTTAAGGACAAGATTTAGTTGGGGACTTGGAGTTAATATTTCTCCGCCAGACTATAACTTACGAAAGGATATTTTAAAAAAGAAAATTATTGCTAATAATTTTGAAAAAGATATTCCTGATGATGTAGTAGAATATATTGCTTCCAATATTGGTCCAGATGTAAGACATCTAGAAGGTGCTATTACAAGATTAATTGCATATTCCACCATAATGGGTGGAGAAAAAATTGATTTGGATCTAGCGATTGAAGCATTAAAAGATTTCAATAATAAAGGAGTAGGGGAGAAAAACGATATTCATCGTATTCAAAAGATTGTGGCTGAATATTTTCAAATTTCTGTGGAAGATATACGTAGTAAAAAAAGAAGTGCAAATATTGCATTTCCAAGGCAGATAGCCATATATCTTTGCAGGTCTATGACCTCAGAGTCTTTTCCTAAAATCGGAATAGAATTTGGTGGTAAAGATCATTCCACTGTTATGTATTCTGTTGAAAAAATTGAAAAGGAAATTAGAGAGAATAAAGATTTAGCAAATATTATTGAAAAATTAAAGAAAGATATAGGGGTTGTTAATTAATTATAATTTTCAACAACTTCTCCACAGGCTTTTTCTTATATTTTTTTAAGATATATAACGTAAGATTTAAAATTTAAACATTTTCCACAGTAATAATAAGAATAATAAAATAATAATAAATAAGAAAGAAGGAATTAAAATGAAATTTACAATTAAAAAGGAAATATTATTAGATTCTTTAATAAAAGTATCTAAGGCTATATCAACTAAAAATTTGATACCTGTATTAGGAGGAATAAAATTTGAATTAAAAAAGAAGCGTTTAACTTTAACAGCTAGTGATAATGATATTACTATTCAAACAATTATCGAAAATTTAGATGAAGAAGATTTTAAAATTGTTAATGAGGGTAGTATTATTATTCAAGGTAAATATATATTAGATATCGTCAGAAAAATGCAAAGTGACTACATTAATATAGAGGTAATAGATGAGCTAAAAATACTAATTTATACAGAAAATAGTGAATTTAATTTAAATGGTATTAGTGAATCTGAATATCCTAATGTTGGATTAGAGGAAAGTAAAAAGAAAATTGATATTTCTGCAGGTATTTTAAAAAGTATTGTTAACCAAACTGCTTTTGCAACTTCTAATGAGGAAAGCAAACCTGTTTTAACAGGAATTAATTTTAATATAGTAGGGGATGTATTAGAATGTAATTCTACTGATTCTTATCGTTTGGCAAGAAAAGTTGTTAAATTAGATAAAGAAAGTGAAGATAACTATAATATTGTAATTCCTAGCCATAATTTGTTAGAATTTGTTAAAATCCTTGGGGATGATGATGAAAATGTAGAATTACATATTTTCAATAATAAGATACTATTTAAAAATGGAAATTTAAAGTTTGAGTCACGCTTAATTAATGGTACTTATCCAAATACTTCTAATTTGTTACCTGATGATTCTATTCTTATTATTAATACGAATCTCAATGATTTTTATAATATGATTGATCGAGTTAGTATTTTGACTAGTGATAAAGAAAAAAATATTGTTACTCTTGAAACACAAGGAAATATTTTAATTTTAAAGAGTAGTTCTGTTGAAATAGGACGAGTAGAGGAGAAAATGCTTATTCAAAAGAATAATGAAGAAGATATTAAAATCTCTTTTAGTGCAAAATATATGATGGATGCCTTGAAAAGTTTTTCCACAGAATCTGTTGATTTGCATTTTGTAGGGGAGATAAAACCTATTTTAATAAAATCAAGTGAAGATGAAACATTAACCCAACTTGTTTTACCAATTCGTACTTATTAAAAAGAAAAGAAATTTTCTTTTTTTTTGTCTTTTTTCTTCTTTTTTTTGAATAATATATATGAAATATGTTTTTTTAGACAAAATGTGACATATTTCGACCAATATTTATGGTATAACATTTTGCAAGTCATTAAAAAATGACTTAAAGGGGGATTTTATGATTAATAAATATGAATTTAGTAAAGGGACACTTGCGATTGTTCCAAATGATGATGCATCAAGTATTGTTTTTGAAGATGATGAAAGGTATGTTATTCAAGAAAAACCTTTTCAGATTATGGAGGATAGTTGTCGTTATTTTGGTAGTTCTTATAATGGAAGAAAAGAGGGAGCAAAAAATATTTTAGGTGCTGAATATAAAGTTCCTATTGTAGTAGAGGATTCTAATAATTTAATTGCTTTTCCTACTACATCACCTTTTTCCGATGATTGTGCTTGGATTTCTTTGAATCGTGTACATAATATCTATAAAGTTGATAATTATAGTACTAAAGTTATTTTTGATAATAATCAAGAAATTATACTTCCATGTTCTTTTAGATCTATGGAAAATCAGCTTGCAAGAGCATCTAGATTAAATTTAGTTTTAAAAAATAGAAAAAATAGTTAATTTAACTATTTTTTCGTGCTTTTAAGGGGCATTTATGATATAATATTCCTGTATGTATAGGAATACCACATTAGGGGATAGGTGATTATATGAGTCTTTTAATCGGTTTTTAATGCAAATTCGTAAAATTAATTTAACTTATTTTAGAAATTATTCTAAACTTTCTCTTTCATTGGGTCCCAATATGAATATTTTTGTTGGTGATAATGCTCAGGGAAAAACAAATATATTAGAAGCAATCACTATTCTTGCACTTACAAAGTCTCATAGAGTAGGGGTTAGTCCTAATATTATTATGTTTAATAAAAAAAAATGTAAAATTGAAGGGTCAATAAAAAAAGATAAAATAATTACTAAATTAAATGTGGAAATAACTGAAGATACAAAAAAATTAAGTGTTAATAATTCTAATATTAGAAAAGTTGCTAATTATATTTCAAATCTCAATATTATTGTATTTACACCAGATGATTTAGATATTGTTAAAGGATCTCCAAATGTTAGAAGGAATCTTTTAAATATCCAATTATGTCAGTTATCAAGAGATTATTTAAATACTTATAATGAATATAATAAGCTTTTGAAAACTCGTAATGAGTATTTAAAAATACTGTTTAATAATAGTATAGCAGATGTTAATTATTTAGATATTATTACTGAAAAGTTAATTGAAAAGGCAATTATAATTTATCAAAAACGTAAGGAATATATTGATTGTGTGAATCTTCATCTTAATGATTATTTTCAATGTGTTTCCTCAAATGGAGATTTAAAAGTATGTTATGTTCCTAATGTTTCTTTTGAGGATTACGAATATGAAACAATACGTAAAAGATTAAAACATTTGTATAAAAAAAATTATTTAAAAGAACTTAATTATGGTATGACTATATATGGTCCTCATCGAGATGATTTTTTCTTTGAATTACAAGGAAATGATTTAAAATATTTCGGTTCTCAAGGACAGCAAAGATTAGCAATATTATCTTTTAAATTATCTGAAATTCCTATTTTTCAAGATATTAGTAATACATTACCGGTATTGTTATTAGATGATATTTTTAGTGAATTAGATATTAAAAGAAGAAATAAATTGTTAAAAATGATAAATGAACGTGATATACAGAGTATTATTACTACTACAGATTTAAAAAATATTCAAAAAAAATATATAGAAAATGCTTATGTTTTTCATGTTAAAGATGGTTTTGTAGAAAGAAGGTAGTAATTGTGAATGATGAAAAAGTAGAAAAAGAATATGATTCTTCGTCTATTCAAGTTTTGGAAGGATTAGAAGCAGTTAGAAAACGTCCGGGTATGTATATTGGTACTACTAGTTCTAGAGGGTTACATCATCTAGTTTGGGAAATTGTTGATAATGCTATAGATGAAGCACTTGCTGGTTACTGTAAGCATATTGAAGTAACGATTTGTAAAGATAATAGTATTATTGTTAAAGATGATGGAAGAGGTATCCCAGTTGATATCCATCCTAAAACTGGAAAAAGTACTGTTGAAACTGTTTATACAGTATTACATGCTGGTGGAAAATTTGGTGGTGGAGGCTATAAGGTTTCTGGTGGTCTTCATGGAGTTGGAGCATCTGTAGTTAATGCTTTATCTGATTGGTTAGAAGTTAAGGTTTATCGTAATGGAAACGTTTATTATCAACGATATAGTCATGGTGGACATCCTGATGATGATTTAAAAGTTATAGATCAATGTGATGCAGACCGTACTGGTACAACTGTTCATTTTTTGCCAGATGATGAAATCTTTACTGAAACGACGGTTTATGATTATGATATTTTAAAAACAAGATTAAAAGAATTGGCTTTTTTAAATAAGGGTTTAAGAATATCATTATATGATGAGAGAGAAGCAGATAAAAAAGATTCTTTCTGTTATGAAGGTGGACTTGTTGAATATGTTCAAATGCTTAATAAAAGTAAAACTCCTATTCATGAAACAATTGTTGATGTAGAAGGAGAAGAAAAAGATATTAAAGTAGAAGTAGCATTGCAATATAATGAAACTTATAATTCTAGTATTTATTCTTTTGTTAATAATATTACAACACCTGAGGGTGGTACGCATGAAGATGGTGTAAGACGTGCTTTAACACGTATTCTTAATAAATACGCTACTAGTGTTGGATTATTGAAAGAAAAAGATGATCCACTTACTGGAGATGATGTTCGTGAAGGAATTGTCATGATTATTTCTATCAAACATCCAAATCCTCAATTTGAAGGACAGACAAAGACAAAACTTGGTAATAGTGAAGTACGTGGTATTGCGGATAAAATATTTTCAGAAGCGTTTGAGCGCTTTTTGATGGAAAATCCTGATCAAGCAAGAGTTATTGTTGATAAATCAATGACTGCTAGTAGGGCAAGAGTTGCGGCAAAAAAGGCTAGGGAATTAACTCGTAGAAAGGGAGACTTAGATGTTACTAATTTTTACGGAAAGTTATCCGATTGTAAGAGTAAAGATGCAACTGTTAGTGAAATATTCTTAGTCGAGGGAGATTCTGCTGGAGGTTCTGCAATTAAAGGTAGAGATTCTATGACTCAAGCAATTTTACCTTTGCGTGGTAAGATTTTAAATGTTGAAAAAGCAAGACTTGATCGTGCTTTAAGTAATGAAGAAATTAGAACTATTATTACTGCTTTTGGAACGGGTATTGGGGATGAATTTGATCTTTCAAAACTTCGTTATCATAAAATTATTATTATGACGGATGCTGATGTAGATGGTAGTCATATTCGTGTTTTATTGCTTACATTGTTTTATCGCTTTTTTAAACCTATTGTTGAGGCAGGGCATGTTTATGCTGCACAACCTCCATTATTTTGTATTAAGCATGGTAAAACGATTAAATATGTGTTAAATGAAGAAGAAAGAGATGAATATTTAGCATCTTTATCTCCAAATACAAAGTATGATATTGCTCGTATGAAAGGTTTAGGAGAAATGGATGCTGAAGAATTAAATGAAACTACAATGGATATTAATAAAAGGGTTTTAAGACAGATTACTGTAGATGATGCTATTGCTGCAGATGAAGTTTTCTCTAAATTAATGGGTGAGGAAGTAGAGCCTCGTCGTGAATTTATTGAAACTAATGCAACATATGTTGAAAATCTTGATATTTAGGAGGACTTTATGGATCGATTAGAAAAAAATAATATTGTAAAAGAAGTTGAAGATTCTTTTTTGGAATATTCTATGAGCGTTATTGTTGCTCGTGCTTTACCTGATTTAAGAGATGGTCTTAAGCCTGTTCATAGAAGAATATTATATTCAATGTTTGAATCTGGATATACTCCTGATAAGCCTCATAAAAAGAGTGCTAGAATTGTTGGAGATGTTATGGGTAAATATCACCCTCATGGAGATTCTTCTATTTATGAAGCCATGGTTCGTATGGCACAGGATTTTTCCTATCGTTATATGTTAGTGGATGGACATGGTAACTTTGGTAATATTGAAGGTTATGGCGCTGCTGCTATGCGTTATACAGAATCTAGATTATCTAAAATTTCGCTTGAATTGATACGAAATATTAATAAAGATACTGTTAATTTTATTCCAAATTTTGATGAAAGTGAAAGAGAACCTGAAGTTTTACCTTCTCGTTTTCCTAACATTTTAGTTAATGGTACTACTGGTATTGCTGTTGGTATGGCAACAAATATTCCTCCTCATAATTTAGGAGAGGTTATTGATGGTTGTGTCGCTTATATTGATAATCCAGATATTGATTTAGATGGATTAATGAAGTATATTAAAGGACCTGATTTTCCAACTGGGGCTATTATTTTAGGAAATAGTGGAATTCGTCAGGCTTATGAGACCGGTCGTGGAACTATAACAATCCGTAGTAAGGCAACAATTGAAGAATCAAATGGAAAACAATATATTATTGTGGATGAGGTTCCATATGGTGTTAATACACTAGAATTAAAAAATAAAGTTGCAGAACTTGTTCATAATAAAATTATTGATGGTATTGCTGATTATCATTCTGATTTAAAAGATGGTATTAAGATTACTATTACTTTGAAAAAAGATGCAAATGCTCAAGTTGTTTTGAATAAGTTATATAAACATACTCAGTTTCAAACAACTTATGGAATTATATTTTTAATGCTAGATCAAGGAGTTCCAAAAACATTAGGATTAAAAGATATTATTGTTAAATATATAGATTATCAAAAAGAAATCATTATTCGTAGAACTCGATTTGATTTGGATGTTGCAGAAAAACGTGTACATATTTTAGAAGGTTTAAAAATAGCATTAGATAATATAGATGCTGTTATAAAGATTATTCGTGGTTCTTCATCAGATGATGAGGCTAGAGATGGATTGATGAAGAATTTTGGTTTAACAGACGTTCAAGCAAATGCTATTCTTGAGATGAGATTGCGTCGTTTAACCGGTTTAGAGCGTGAAAAAATTGAAAATGAATTAAATGACTTGCTAAAGTTAATTGATGAGTTAAAAGCCATTTTAGCCAGTGATGAGAAGATATTAGAAGTTATTAAAAATGAATTATTGGAAATAAAACAAAAATATGGTGATGAGAGACGTACTAATATTGATATGACTGCTATTGAATATATTGAAGATGAATCCTTAATTCCAGAAGAAAATATCATTATAAATCTTACTAAGAATGGTTATATTAAAAGATTAAGAACAGATACTTATAAAACTCAAAATAGAGGAGGAGTAGGTATTAAAGGTATGTCTACTAACGAGGAAGACTTTGTGGAAAGAATTTTATCTATGAGTACTCACGATTATTTATTATTCTTTTCAAATAAAGGAAGAGTATATCGTATGAAAGGGTATGAAGTTCCTGAGTTTTCTAGACAATCAAAAGGTTTACCAATTATTAATTTATTACCACTTGATAAAGATGAGAACATTAGTTCGATGTTAAGTGTTAAACCAAATGATGACTTTACTAAATTTTTATTATTCTGCACGAAAAATGGTATTGTTAAACGTACGCCGATAGAGGAGTTTGATAATATCCGTAAAGGTGGAAAAATTGCTATAGTATTGCGTGAAGATGATGAATTAATCAGTGTAAAAAAGACTTGTGGAAAAAATGAAATTGTAATAGGTGCAAGCAATGGTCGTATGGTTCGATTTGATGAAAATGAAATTAGAAGTATGGGAAGAAGTAGTTCTGGTGTTAAAGGTATTGAGCTTGAAGGTGCGATTGTTGTAGGTGCAGATGCAGTTGAACCAGGTCATATGGTGTTAATTGTTACTGCTAATGGTTATGGTAAAAAATCCTTTATTGATGAATATCGTTTGACTCACAGAGGTAGTAAGGGAGTAAAAGCATATAATGTTACCGATAAAAATGGTGATTTAGTTTCGTTAAAATGTTTTAATCCTTCTGCAGAATTAGATTTAATTATGATGACTGATTCTGGTATTATTATTAAACTTCCTTTAGAGCAGGTCTCAACATTAAAACGTGCAACTCAGGGAGTTAGATTAATGAATTTAAAAGACGATCATAGAGTTTCTACTGTTGCTTTGGTTAATAAAGAAAAGGAAGATTTAGATATTCAGCCAGAAGAATTGCCTTCTGAAGGTTCTGTGGATTCAGAAAATTAAAAGATCAGTTTTGATCTTTTTTTTTATATAAAATATTTCTTGGGAAATAATTCAGTATTTTTTTGAAAGATTATTTCTTATTTTAGATGTTCCACGTGAAACTTTAATCCACAGAAAATGATTAGAAATCAAAATCAAAATATTTCCCGGGAAATAATTTAGTTATCTTTTTATAGTATTTATTTCTTATTTTAAATGTTTCACGTGAAACTTTAATCCACAGAAAATGATTAGAAATCAAAATCAAAATATTTCCCGGGAAATAATTTAGTTATCTTTTTATAGTATT
>CAMOQR010000018.1 GCA_946623125.1 uncultured Caryophanales bacterium
TAACATTCCATTTATTTAATATATTATTTGCATTATCATTATTTTCTGCATACCAATGATATATCTTATAGGCTGGTTCTTCTGTAAAAGAATCATGATGTTCTCCTGTATATTCTTTCGCAAGACCGCCATTTTCTGCTTCTTCTTTTAAGACATCATAAAGATATTTTGATTCTGCATGTACTGGTAAAATTATCAAGACCATTGTAGTAAGTATAACGATATTAATATATTTTATAAATAAAGTCTTCATACAATAACTCTCCTATTATTATTATAGTATATATTTTTTCATAATGAAAGCCTTAGATTTATATCTGATTATTTTTACCATAGAGGTTAATATACTTAATTTTTATTTCATACACGTTATAAGATAATTGTTTTACTACATTTAGATTAAAAATATTTCAAATATATAAAAAAATGATAAAATACAATTAGAGTATTAGTCAGTTGAGGTGATAATCAAATGGTAAATCTTATTCATATCAATGATAATTTTAATAAAGGTAAGAGTTTTATAATTGATATGTTAATCGATTATTATGGTAATGAATACTCTGATATTATAAAGTGGAAGGTGAAGCATCATATGAAGCGTTATTTCCATTTACAAAGGATTTTTTAGAGGAACATGAAAAGTTGTTTTCAAATTGTGCAATAAATAATACTCCTGAAAAATTGCATGAGTGTTTTGGTGATAATTGGGATGAATTTAGTAAAAAAATTAGTAGTATTTATTATGATCATATGCATTTATTTTCAAGGACTCGTACTATTCCTTATGTTTATTCTGATGATAGTATTACAGAATTAATCAATAATATGAATTTATTTGAAGGGAGAACTGTTAATAATGTTTAATGATTTAGTGGAAGTAATTATTTCTATAAATGAGCATGGTATTTGTAATACAATAATTCTTGATAATCATAATAAAGATATTTTTTTAAATGAAAAATGTTATAAACTGGACATACAACAATTTCATGATTTTTTAAATAGATTTTTTAGAATAATAAGGGAATGGAATACAGAGGAATATTCAAAAAATGAAGATATTATAATCAATATTAGAATAGTAGAAAAGGATAACGAATATGATTTTCATGTTGATCATAAACTTCCAAATAATTTTGACAGTTTTTTAGATTTAATACATGAGTTGTTCTAAAACATAGAATAATTCTTGATCATTATGTTTTCTAGATATTATTGACAAGCAATTGCTTGTCTTTTTTTATTTCTTATAAAGATGGCACTTTTCTTTAAAAAAAATTATTAATATATTGCAGATGCTCATAAAAAAACTAACATTTCTGTTAGTTATTTATTTTTCTCGAAAGTTATTCGAGTATCATTCAAACTGGTGCCGTAACTAAGAATTGAACTTAGATTAAAGCCTTACCATGGCCTCGTAATACCACTATACTATTACGGCGCGTGGTGCCGATTAAAGGACTTGAACCTTCGACCTCCGCATTACGAATGCGCTGCTCTACCAGCTGAGCTAAATCGGCGTACATTTATATTTTATCATTAAAAAAACAAAACGAAAATAGTTTTGTTTATTTTTTTATTTTTTCTTTTTCATTTGATTTACTATGTTCTAAATCATATAATCTTTTATCTTCTGATGATAGCATAGTCTTGAATGATTCAATTGTCTTTTCAACATTTTGAATTTCCTCTGGTGTTACTTCTCTTGTTTTATCAGCAGAATATGCTTTTACTTTACATTCTCCAGTTGGTAATTGCAAGAATTCTGTTTTTACAAAGCAAGTACCTTCATAGAAAGAATTTTCTTTTTTTGCTTTATACATTTTTGGTATTTCTCTATCATTAATAGTTGTACGAACGATTCTTAAATTTTCCTCATTTATTGTACCAAAAAGGAAAAATTTTCTTACTCTATCATAGTCTGTTGCAATTCCTTCCAATGTTCCATCTTCTTTTACAAGTACTCTTCCATTCCAACTGTCTTCTATATAGTATGGACATTCTCTTTGCGCAAAATATCCATATAAATCCACTAGTTTTTTCATCTTCTTCACCTCTTTTTCGTGTTTCTTAGTATATCATTTTTTTATCTTTCTTTCAATATTTTTTGCCATTCATGATATACTTATATTGGTGATTCTATGAATATTGGAAGTAAGATTATTGCTCATAGAGGTATTTTTGATAATGTTCATACAATTGAAAATACATTAGAGAGTTTTCAAAAAGCAATTGATTGTTCTTATCCGTTTGAATTAGATGTACAAATGACCCTAGATCGTCATCTTGTTGTTTTTCATGATGATACTTTAAAAAGACTTGCAGGTAGAAAGGAACATATCTATGATCTAACCTATGATGAATTAAAGAAGATTCCTTTATTGCAAACAAAGAATACTATTCCTTTATTAAAAGATGTATTATTATTAAATCATGATCAAGTATATATTGATATTGAAATAAAAAATACAAATCATTATGTAGAATTAGTAAATCTTCTTATGAAAGAGTTAGAGGGATATACTCACTTTATTATTAAGTCTTTTCAACCTAGTATTGTTAGATATATCAAGAAGAATTATCCAAATATAATGTGTGGATTATTAATTCATTCTCATTATTCGAAATGGTGGAGAAATTGTTATTATAAAAGTCATTTTATTCTTCAATATACGCATGCTGATTTTGTTGCTATTTCGAAAAAGTTATATCACAATAAGCGTTATCTCAAAAAAATTAAGAATCTTCCTGTTTTTATTTGGACAGTAATGGATGAGAATGAGATTCCTATGGATCAGACTGTTACTGCTATTTGTAATAATTTGCCATATAAAAAATAACCAGATGGTTATTTTTCTTTTTTTATTGGTGTTCAGAAGGGGACTTGAACCCCTATCATTTCCGTCGGAGGGAAATATTTTATCCAATTAAACTATCCGAACAGGTTTGTTCTATTGTTATTCAACAATAGAACATTTCGTTCCTACTTTTTTAGCAAGTTCTTTCCATTTTGCAACTTTAGGTATTTTTTCTTCGAAGATGTTTCCATCTTCTCCTTCAATTTCAATTAATTTATCTATATCTATTTTATCATAATTAATTGTAATATAACTAGTAACACTTTGTTCTGTTCTTTCTACTTTTGCATCATAATACTTTAATCCTTCATAGTTCTTTTGAATTTTTTTGTAAGCATTTTCATATAAATCTAAAGTTTCTTTATTTTGTGTTTTTACTTCTTCTTTTGATTCTATTTTATTTAAAATATCTGAGGTGTAGTATATTTCATAACTTAATTCTACTTCTGTTCCACTTCCTGCATTTCCTGCTCTCATACAGTGTTCATGTATCATTCCATTTTCTTTTCTTATTTCTTTTGTACTTTCTTTTGCATTACAACCACAAATACCTATTAGTACTATTATGATTAGAGTCAGGATTTTATTTTTTTTCATCCTCTTCCTCCTCTACTAATCTTAGTAGTTTTCTCTGATTTCTTAATATTTCTGCCATTTGTCTATGAAGTTCTTCTAATATTAATTCACTTTTTAAATCTGTACGATAGTCATTTTGATTTCTTAGACTGTCTTTTGCTGCTTGACGATTTTGACTCATCATAATAACTGGTGCTTGAAGTGCAGCAAGACAAGATAATAATAAATTTAGAAGAATAAATGGATACTCATCAATTTGATTATCTCCTTTTAATATTGTTGTGTTTAGAATTACCCAAAATATGAGGAATCCTGAGAATCCAATAATAAATCTCCATGATCCTGCAATTTCACTTACTTTATCTGCAATTCGGTCTCCTTTTGTCATCTTAGCCTCTTCTTGTTTATCAACATCGATACTTATTGGTTGATCAATTAATAAATCCAATAATTCTTCTTCATCTTGTTCTTCTAATTCATTATTTTTAAGTAACATTTTTACAATTTCTTTTTTTGTTTTTCTTTTTTCCATACTATCACCTATTGAATTATAGCATATTTTTAAAAAAATGACTATTTCTAGTCATTATCTTCTATAAATTTTTTCATAATATCTATATATTCTTTTTTAATTTCTTTATCTTTTGTATTTAAAAATCCGTGGTTGGCAAAAGGAATATTTTCTATGGTTAATAATTGATCTCTTTTTGCTAATTCTTTTGCTTCATCTAATAAGGGATCTACATTTCCAATTAACAACAATGTTGAATTTTTGGGATATGTTTCTTGATTGTTTAATGGGAATATTGGATTTCCTTTTTTCTTCTTATAATAGTTTTTTAGTTTTTTTATTAAATCATGATCCACTGTTGCGTTTTCTGTAATACTTTTATAATTCGTTTTTCCTTCATATTCTCCTGATAATACGGGATATAACAAAACCATTTTACCATAATCTTTTTTTGCTAATTCTCTTCCAATATTATAAGCAATTGCTCCTCCTGTTGAATCTCCCATTATGATAATATTATTATCTTTAATATTACACTTTATCAAATCTTTTATGATTTCTACTACTGTTTTTTTTATTTCTTCTTGCATTAAATTAATTTCTTCTTTTTCCTCATAATCGATTGATATTACTAATTGTTCTAATTCTTTTGCTAATTCTTGAGATATTTCAGAATATTTTTCTTTGCATTTTGTTATTTTACTTTCTCCATGAATATAAATCATAATTTTTTCTAAATTTGATACTTTTTTTGGATAAAAAACTCTTACAGGAAGTAATTCTTCTTTAATCATAATTTTATAATTACTAATATTTCTTTTTGATATGGTTGGATGTAGGATTTCTTTTACCGTTCGATATAGTTTGTATTTTTCTTCTTTTTCAAATTCATTATGTTTCATTCTATCACCATCTTTATCATATCATAAAAATAGATTCAAGTTGATGCTTGAGTCTATCATTTTACACTATTTACCATTCTTTTTTTGAACATTCTTTATACATTTCAATCATTGTATTTCTTAAGTTTTCATTGGCTTTTTCTAAATCATCTTCTACTTCTATTGGTTTTCCAATTACTACTCTTAAGTTCTTTGAACGGAAACAATAATCTCCTGTTATTACAAAAGGAACTAGTTTTGCATTCGTTTTATGAGCCATAGATACAGCTCCAAATTTAAATGGAAGATAGATATGTTCATAATAATCTTCTTTCGTAATTCTTTTTTCTTTCACAAGCATTGTTAAGAATTCATCTGCACTTCCCATATTATCTATCCACTCATCTTTTGTAATTTGTTCTTTTTCAAATAATTCTTCTAAATAATTAATTTGTGAAGTTTTACTCTTTTTTATCTTTTGAATAAAGTCTTCTAAAGATATGCTATCTTTTTCAATATACTTATCATATAGTTCTTTTATTCTTTCTTCTTTTAATCCATTTCTTGTTCCTTCTGGAAATAATCCTAATGCATGTTTTTCATTTAAGACTTCCAAGGCTGCTTCTTTTGCACTATCATCATGAATTTTTCGATCTACAGGAATACATCCTGCACTTCTAAAAAACCATCCATGATGTCCTTCTTTATATTGTGGATCAAAATATTCTTTTTTTGCCATATAATGAATGACTCTTTTCGTTGAAATAATTACATTACATTGATCCATGATATGGATATGATTTCCTACTACTACTATTGGTCCATCTTTTGGAATATTTTCCTTACCAATAATTTTTGGATTATACCAAAACTTGTAGATTGGTCCTAATATCGTTCTAAATATTTTATAGATATGTGTATTGTTTTCTTTACTCATGTTTTCCTCCATTTTTTATAATACCTTTTTTTACAACATCCATTAATTTCTGGTTAGCCTCATCTAAATTATCTCCTACTTTTATAGGCTTTTTAAATTCAATTCTAATTCCTTTTCGAAATAATCTATATTTTCCTGTAATAATAAATGGTACTAGAGTTGCATTTGCATCTCTTGTCATTTTAACAGCACCAATTTTAAATGGCATGATAACATCTTTTGTTCGATTAATGGTTCCTTCTGGAAAAATTCCAATAACAAGTCCTGCATTTAATGCTTTAATGGCATTATTTAATGCCCCTTTATCATGAATTGATCTATCTACGGGAATACATCCCATTCCTTTTACAATCCATTTTGTTTTTCCTTTAAATAATTCTTTTTTGGCTAAAAAGTGAATTTGTCTTTTTTTCACAACAGCACATAACATTTCAGGATCTAGCCATTTTGTGTGATTTCCTGCTAAAACGGTTGCTCCTTCTTTTGGAATATTTTCTCTTCCTACTACTTCTGGATGAAATAAAAACCATATTAAAAAATTTAGAAGAGGTTTTATAATTCGATAAAACATTTTGTCTTTTGATTCTTCCACATTACTCACCTATTTATCATTATATCTTATTTTTAATGTTCTTTCAATCTTACTTTTCGATACCTTTTTTCATAAGTATCTTTTTTTCCTTCTTGATAATAGTCTATAGCATCTTCTATTTCTCTTTTTCCTAAATATCTTATTCTGAATAATTCTATTTCTTCTTTTGTTAGTCTAAAACTTTTAATAAAACGTTCTACTTGATGGATTGGCAATTGTAGGAACATTTTTATAATTTCTTCTCTAGTTAATATCTTATCAATTCTAATCATATTGGTACAATACATATCATAATATCCATTATATTCATCTTCGTATTCTACTATGTCTCCTAAAGATGTTACTTCTGTGATTACTACTTCTTCTTCCATGGCAGGATAGTATCTTAAGGTATCTTCTAGTCTTTTACAAAAATGGAAACCATTTCCATTGTTTCCAAATTTTAATTTACCAGAAATGGTATACACTTTTCCTACTTCAAATTCTTTTTCATAGTGATTTTTCATATTTTTATAAAACGTCTTATAGCCTTTTTGTTCCATTTCCCCCACCGCTTTTATGATATTAGAAAAAATACTTTATTTTATAAACTTATCATTTATTTTTCTGATATAACTATAGTCTTTTTTGCGAATTACTTTTATATGAGAATCTATAGAAACTATTATCTTATCAATCTCATCTATTTTTTTGTTTCTACCATCTATAGTTAAAATAATGTTTTTATTCTTTGGAGTCATTATTACTTTTTTGGTTGATGGTATAATTAAGGAATTTGTTAGAGTCTGATAACTTTTACTTTTTAATGGTGCAATTGGAGTTATTTGAAGACTATCTATTTCATTGGATACAATACTTCCTCCATAACTTAAATTATAGGCAGTTGATCCAAATGATGTTGAGATTAAGATTCCATCTCCTGCATAGTTTTCTAAAGTATGTCCTTCTATTTGAATATTTGCTTCTAATACATTTAATTCTTCATCCCTTATTACAATTTCATTTAGGCAATGAAAAATACTTTCTTGTTCTTTTCTTTTTACTCTTATTGTTGCTATGCCTACTTCTTCTATATCATAATTATCTTCTGTTAATTGATTGAGAAAAGTAGAAATCTCATCAATTCTAATATCTTGAGCAAAACCTAGAGTCCCTGCATTTATTCCTACATATAAGGTATCTTTATTATAGTTGCTTTCATAAATCATTCTTAAGAAGGAACCATCTCCTCCTATGGCAATTCCTAAATCAAATTCATCCTCTGATAATTCAAACTGCGTTTTCTTTATTTCTTCTTCTACTATTTTTGAAACATTTATTGCTTTTTCACTTGTACTACTAAATAGACGTATTTTTCTTATTTTCATGAATCCTCCTTTAAATGATTTTTTCTAATTGTTCTATTATTTTTTCAATAATTAATTCTTTATTTTTAACTCTTGTTTTTTCTGTTGCTTCTATTTCGAATGTTATAAAGTTTTTATTATCTTTTTCATAGATTGATACAAATACCATATTATCTTTTCCATATGGATTATCTTTATCTATTCGATTCAGTTTTCCAGTAATTCCTATTCCATAATCAGATGATGTATAATTGGATATTTCTTTTGACATTTCTTTGGCTGTTTCCATACTATATACACTATATTGATCTATGATATCTTTAGAGACATTCATTTTAATTTTAAATTCATTAGAATATGTTACTGCACTAAATTTTAAGACTTCACTTGCTCCCTCTATATTGGTAATCGCACTTGCAACAGCTCCTCCAGTACATGACTCCATCGTTGAAATGGTTTTATTCTTTTTTATTAGTTTTTGGACGATAGTTTCAAATGTTTTCATAACCTCTCCTCCTTCTTTAATCCTTTCTTAATTTCTGTTGATGAAATATCAAGATAGGAAAAATCTTCTATATAAATCATTTGTTTTTCATATTCTTTTAAATGTTCATTTTTTATTATTTTTCCTCTTTTTACTACTATTACTTTATTCTTTAGTATTTCTTGAATATTCTTCCATTTATGTAATTGTTCTAAGTTATCAGATCCTATTATTAAATATAATTCATCTTCTTGATATTCTTTTTTTAGATTTCTCATGATTTCATAAGTATAGTTTTCTTTACTATGTTCTTCTACTATAATATTTTCTGTTTCATATTTTTTTAATATGTTAATACGTTCTTCTATGGGAGATAGTTTTTCTTTATACCAGTATTCTGTTGTTGGAATCCATAATACTTTATCTACTATTTTCTTTTCCAGAAGATAATCTACTACCTTTTTATGTCCTTTATGAGGTGGATCAAAGCTTCCAATAAATACGCCTATTTTCATATTATTTCATCCTCTGATGGGTTATATGTTTCTATTTTTAGTTTATGTAAATTTTTCTTATGAAGGGCCGCTATTTTGTTAGAGATTTCTTCCCTTAATGGTTCTTTTTTTAGATAGGTTTCTATTTCTTGATAGGAAACTCCTAGTTTTTCTTCATCACTTATTCCACTAAGTCCATCTGATGGTGTTTTATAAAGAATTTCTTTTGGTACCTGTAATTCTTCTCCTAATTTGATAACCTCAGATACTGTTAAATTTGCTAGAACATTGATATCAGAGGTCCCATCTCCTCCTTTTGTGTAATATCCAACATATATTTCACATTTATTTCCTGTTCCTGCTACTATATAGTTTTTTTTATTTGTTGCACTTAAAAGAGCAGCCATATAATATAAGGTAGCCATTCTAAGACGTGGTTTTAAGTTAATATTACTGTTTAGTAGATCTTTTTCTTCAAAATTTCCTAATTTATTAATTTGTTTTAAAAAGGTATGATAGGTTTCTTCTAAATCAATATTTAATAATTGAAATCCAAAATAATCACTTATTATTTTGGCATCTTCCATATCTTTTTGAATAGATTGACATGGCATTGCAATTCCCACTACATTTTCTTTTCCAAGTGCTTCTGTAAATAATCCAGCAACTACGGCAGAGTCTTTTCCTCCACTTATTCCTACTACTACTCCACCTAATTGGTTTTTACTAAAATAATTTTGAATATATTTAATAATTCTTTCCTTCATTTTTTTCACTTTCTTCTTTTATCTTTTTTTGAATATTATGAATCATTTTTTGTTTTAAATTTCTTAATTCATCTGATAAATCAACATAATATTCATGTGGATTAATAATTCTTGTAACTTCTGGGTACATGGTTTTAAATTCTCTTTCACAATAGGCTTTTGACTCTTCGATATTTGGTATTTGATATACTAATTGTCCTTTTTCATAAATCTTTTGTAATAATGGTCTTATTACATAATTATTTAAGGTTGTTTGTTTCCATGTATCCGTTGGATGAGTTAGAGTATATTCATCTGTTGGAATTTCTTCTTGGGCAAGGGATATGACATCTCCTTTAGCAATTCCTGTTTCTCTATCATAAAAGCGATACACTTTTTTATATCCTGGATTTGTTGTTTTTGTATTTTCATTACTTACTTTCATTTTTGGTATTATTTGATTGTTTTCTTCTATTGCGACTAATTTATATACTCCTCCTACTCTGTCTAGGGATGCAGATATATTATCTCCTACTCCTAAGGAATCAATAATGGCTCCTTGACTTAATAAGTCTCGTATTGTGTATTCATCTAATCCATTACTTAAACAGATTTTGGTATCTGGATATCCTGCTTCTATTAACATTTTCTTGGCTTCTTTTGATAAATAGGCTAAGTCTCCAGAGTCTATTCTAATTCCCATCCATGGATATCCATTTGGTTTTAAATAATCATTCGCAACTTTAATAGCATTTTTGATTCCACTTCTTAGTGTGTCATAAGTATCTACTAAAAAAGTTGTATTCTTGGGATTTGCTTTGGCATATTCTAAAAAGGCAACATATTCATTTTCACTTTCTGTTATTAAAGAATGCGCCATGGTCCCTAATACTGGTATTTTATATTTCATTCCAGCATATGTGTTACTTGTTCCAGAACATCCTCCGATATAGGAATATTTACTGACTTCTATTGCAGATGAAATACCTCTTGCTCTTCTAGCACCAAACTCCATTACTGGAATATTTTTTGCTTCTTTGGTAATTCTTTTCGCTTTTGTTGTAACAAGACTTCCGTGATTAAAGCAAGCAAGTAAGCCTGTTTCTAATAATTGAGCCGTTATCGCATCTGCTTTTACTGTGATTACCGGTTCATTTGGAAATACAATAGTTCCATCCTCTACGGCATATAAGTCTCCATTAAACTTTAAATTCATTAAATAATCTAAGAAATCAGAATCAAAAGTACCAAGACTTTTTAAATAAGCAATTTCTTCTTCCTTAAATTTAAAATTTTCTATATAATCAATAATTTCTTCTAATCCTCCACTTATTGTATATCCTCCATTAAATGGGTTTTTTCGAAAGAAAATATCAAAGTAAAATATTTCATCTTTTTTTCCTTCTTTATAATACGTTTGTGCCATTGTTAATTCATAATAATCCATCATTAATGTCTTATTCATATTCTCACCATTCCTATGATTTGTTATTTCCATTATATGAATTCCAAAAATCTTTGTCAATCACACAAAAAAATAAAAAGGATTAATCATCCTCTTTATTTCTTATATATAAAATTACTCCAAATATGGCAACTAGTATGGCTACTCCAGCAATTGATAATGGTATCATTAAATTTCTACTCTTTTCCATGAACCAATTACTTTTTTCTTTCTTTTCTTTTTCCTTTGGTGTTTCATCTGGAGTTATTTTTATTTCTATATCTTTATCTTTACTGTCATCTTCTATTTTTGGTAATTCTACAACCTCTTTTATTTCTTCTTGTTGTTCCTCTTTCTCTTCTACTTCTTGAATGATTTCTTCCTCATAATGATATGCTGGATAATATATCGTTGGTCTAACGTGTGGTGTTGATGGTCTTTCAACAGGTTTTTGTTTTTGATTTTTAATTGTAAAAGATGTATTTGCTCTTCCTTTTTGGAAGATAACTGATAGCTGATAAGTTCCTTCACTCAATGCACGAATAAATTCATTTTGAATATTAATAATGGTACTTCCAGAAGATACTGTATAATATTTTGGATTTACTTCTACTGAATTTACTTCTACTCTTTTAAATTCATTAAGCTCTCCATTTACTCTTACTTTTAATGTATCTTTATTCTGAATTGTTGAATTGGAACCTTCTATATAATTGTATTTTTTTGTTACTTTATTTACTTTTACATTTCCATAATTAATATCATTATCTCCTGTAATTTGTCCTGTTTCTATATCATATTCTATCTTATTCCTTTCTAGATAATCATATTCTTTTAGTTTTTCTTTTACGTTTTTTTCAACAAATGATTTCTCATCTTCTTCTGAAGGTACATCTATTTTCGTTAAATATCCTATTGTTGCATTTACATTTCCATAGATAATTCCACGTATTCCAAAAACTATAATATTATCTTCTATTATGTTTGATAAGATTGTACTATTTCCTCCTCCACCCATTGGATAAGAGTATTCAATTTCTGTGTTTTCAACAATCTTATTTATCTCTTCTTCTAAATCAGGATACAAGTTTTCTTCTTGATCTAATACTTCATCAATTGTGTGTTCTTTTATAAAAGTAAAATTATTATTATCGATTAATTCTTTTACTAATTGTTCTTCTTCTTCTGTTCTTGATTCTGTATTTTGAAATGTTACATTTAATGGAATGGTAAGGATTTTTTCTGCATTTTTATAGATTGTAATTGCATAACTTTTTACCTCGTTATTTGTAAAATAATTCCAATATAAGTCATATTCATATCCTAGTGTTTTAAAATCATAATTATTATTGTGTAATCTTTCTTCTAGGCGCTTTTTGATACTTTCTTCTACAATACTAATATTGCTTTCATCTTGATAAGAAAAATTATCCATTTCATCTAATTCTAAATTAAAATCTGTTCCTATTTCTTGAAAAATTGCTTCTAATAATTCTTCATCAGAAGAGGTTTGTTCTATCTCTTGCTCAATACTTTCTTGAGGAATGTCTTCTTTAGAGGTGTCTATATTCTCTTGTGGAATGTCTTCTTCTAAAGAGACTTCTATATTCTCTTGTGGGAGACTTTCCTCTATTTGTATTGATATTTGTTCTGTTTCCTTTTCATTTGCATAAACATTACGTATTAAAAGAGGTGTTAATAATAGCAGTAAAGATATTTTTAAATATCTCCTCATCATTCACCTCCTTTCCCTGTTAACTTATTATTTTAATAATTCTTTTATAGAATTGCAATATTTTTATAGAAAAATAAAAAAAACTTAGCTCTTTTTCTTAAGAGATAAGTTTTTCATCGTATTATTTGATTTTATATGGGTTCCTATTATATCTGATACATCCAGTATTGTTACAAAGGCACTTTCGTCCATATCTTCTACAATTCTTTTTAATTCAAATATTTCAAGTCTTGTTAAAACACAATATAGAACTTCTTTTTCTCCACTAATTAAACCTTTTCCTCGAATCGTTGTGGTTGTTCTTCCTAACTTTTTATAGATTTCTTTTGATAAGTCTGTTCCTTTTTGTGTAATGATTAAAGCGGCTTTTGCTTGTTCTAATCCTTCAGATACAAAGTCTATTACTTTAAATGTAATTACATATGTTAATAAAGAATACATGGAACGATCAAATCCAAATATAAAACCTGCAATTCCAAAGATAATCAAATTAAATATAAGAACTATTTGTCCAACACTTAGAGATGTTTTTTTACTAATTACAATGGCAACACTTTCTGTTCCGTCAATACATCCTCCAAAGTGAATAATCATTCCAACTCCTACTCCATATAATGCTCCTCCAAAAATTGTTGCCAGTAAGATTTCTTCAGTAAATGGTTGTACTAATTCGAAGAAGGATAAAAATAGAGAAAAGCATGCCATAGAAAAGATTGTCCTAATTAAGAAATCTTTTCCTAGATTTTTATATCCAATATAGACAAAAGGAATATTAATCATTAATACTAGTAACCATAATGGAATATTCCATATTTTATGAACAATAATTGATATTCCTGTTATTCCACCATCTAAAATTGTATTTGGTATTAAGAAACATTCTAGAGCCGCTGATGCAATGATTGTTCCAATCATTAATAAAATAAATGTCACTATTTTTCTTGTTGTTTTATCTTTTATTTTACTCATATTTTTACTTCCTTTTTTATAAAGAAATATTTATTTCTTCTTTTTTTGTTTTTTTCTTTTTATTATTTGTAACTTGATAGATAGTAAACGCTATTCCAATACATAGAATAATTATAATTATTACTCCTGGAGTCGAGGTGATTGGGTTTTCTAAATTTAATCTTACAATTGTTTTATTTACCTCCACTTTTTGTGGCATTGCGAAATTATTTACGGATACTTCTCCTATATATTGTGTATCTTGATTGGTATCATCTGAACCATATGCTTGGTATGAAAAATCTATTTCATGGTCTTTTGAAATTTTATCTATTCTCCAGGAAATCACACTATTTTCGTAAACGCCTTCATTGGTTGCACTATTTTCTACATAAATAAATCTCTGCAAGAGGACCATATTTTCCTCTTATTATATATTCTTTTTCTACTTTCTTTTTTTCTGTTACAATTTTATTTGTTTTATAAAAAGAGGTATGAATGGAAAAAACAAGTATTATTATAAAAAAGATTTTACATATTCTTTTCATTTCTTTCTCCTTCTTTTTTTAGTGTCCATTCTAGATAGATTGCAAAAACTATTGTTATTAATGGTACTATTATAATCATGCTGTAAGGAACTAAAGTCATTGGATTTGTCATAGATAGTTTTACTAAGGTACGATTTGCTTCTATTTTTTTCAAATTTGTATTTTCTAAATATGCTTGTCCTTCATACTCTTTTGTAACATCAACACCTTCTTTGGCATAGGCTTGATAGGTTAATGTTATATCTTTTCCAGTATTAATTCGATCTACTTCCCAGATAATTTTACCATCTTCGTATCTTCCACCATTTGAAGCACTATTTTCTACATATTCAAACCCTTCTGGTAAAATGCTTATTACTTTTGTAGAAACAGCATCTGCATTTCCCACATTTTTTACATTTACTTTATATTCTACTTTATTTTCACGAACTGTTGTTATTTGTTCTCTATTGTTTACATAATTTGATATTTCTAGTTTAACTTCTCCTTTTTTATTTTGAAGAGATAAATAACAGTTTGGTAAAGAGCCTTCTGAAGCGGATGGTACAGGCTCAAGTATTATTGGGCGACTTATATCTCCGTCTGATTCTACATTTTCTGTTGATTCTATTCTTCTAAATGGAAGTTTTTCTGGTGGCAGACAGTTTTTATTTATTAGACCTATGTTTTGAATATTACGATTTCTTTTTTCAATATCTAATCCTACTAATTCATTGGTTGGTATTTGACCATACTCTAAATAATTCCCTATCATTTCATGTTCTAGGTTTACATTAATTGATTCTAATTCTACTGGATACGTATTATATTCAAATTCTTCTGATAATCTGTAATTTTCATTTGGAGATTGTTTTCTTGCTGCTGGTTGTAAATATCCTTTTACTGCATAACCTAGAGTAATTCTTCCAAGCATTATTACTTTTTCTTTTACATATCCTTCTGGAGCAGTTACTTCTTCAAGAGTATAAATCGTTGGAAGTGCTAAATAACAGTAATAGTCTTCTCCTACTCTTTCTTGGACATTGTTACTTTCTGTGTCTGTTACTATTTCCGTTCCGTTATCACAGTTTATAAATTCACTATTTGGAAATTGAAAAAAGTCTTTTGTTGTTTTTATTGTACTAATTCTTTCTTGTTGTTCTTTTGTTAATATTTTATAAGCATCATTAAAGTAATTATTTCCTTGATATTCTTTTTCAACATAATAATAACCACTTTCTGGTTCTACAGTATATGCACTAAATATATCATTGTTGGTGCTTACTTTAAATAAAACATTTGACATAGGATTACCTACTTCATCTGTTTTTTTAATCCATGCACTTAATATTATGTGAGCAAATTTATTATCATTTGTAAGGGCATTTTCTTTTACTTCTTTTTTATCAATTCCTATTTTTCCTTTTGGACTTAAAACAACGATTAATAAAAGCAATATTACTATTCCATATTTTTTTATTTTGTTCATCACACATCACCTATTCTACCTTTTTATCATAGCAAAAATAGTCATTTTTTTCAATAAAAAAGAACTCATTTATTATGATGAGTTCCTTTTATACTTGTAATTATAAATGATACACCTTTCTTTTCATTTCTTATGGTTATATCATAATCCATTAAGTTTAAAGTTTTCTTTACGATTGATAATCCTAATCCAAATTCTCCTTTAATTCCTTTTCTGAAAGGAGTAAAGATTCCTTCTAATAGATTGTCATCTATGGCATCACCATCGTTATATAAGATTATCTTGCTTTGCTTGACTGTAATTTTTATTTTTTTATCGGCATATCTCATAAAATTACTTAACAAATTATCTAGGATTGTTTCCCAATTTTCTACTGAACCATAATATTTGGACTTTTTCTCAATGATAGTTTCAAAAGTAATTTCTTTTCTATGAAATTTAAACTTTTCAACTTCTTCTTTTACAATTTTTTCCATATCTACTAGTTCTTTAGGATTGTTTTTTGAATTTTTGAGATAGTCTAATTTATTAAGATAAAGAAGTGAGCGAACTTTTTGTTCTAATTTTGAAGTTTGTTCTTTTATGACGGATAGTGCGGTAGTTTCATTTTCAACTCCGTCTTCAACGGCTTCAATATATGATTTTATTACGGTAAGAGGGGTTTTAAAATCATGCGATATATTTTGATACATTTGATTGCGATACTCTTCTTGATTAATTAAAGAGATTCGCATATCTTCTATTGCCAATGCAAGAGATCTTATTTCATCGTCCATTTGAAAATCAATTTTATGATTATAGTCTGGATCATCAATATTATCAATCTTGTTTTTTAATTTTTCTATTTTTTTTACTACTATTGTGGACCAAAATACAATTGTTAGTCCAATTAGTAAAAATGTTAATAATATTAATGGAAAAATTACACTTAAAATAGAAGTTTTGGCATGAATAATATAGCTATCGTTTGTAATTGCTATTTTTGTAAAGTTTTCATTTTTAATTTGGTAGTAGTAGTATGTTTTCATTTTATATAGAAATTTCCCATGGTTTTTGGTCATTTTTTTTAATATTTTTTCTATATTATCATATTCAATTACATTTCCTATATTTGCGCTAGTTCTTTTAGAGTCTTTTGTGATATAAATATAGGCAATTTCACTATCTTGCAGCTTTATTTCGGTTGATGAGTCTACTACTTGAAGTGGTTCTTTTAAGTATGTATAAATGTTGGATTCTACAACTGGAATTAGCATTCTAGGAAGAATGGCACCTAAGGAAATGAAGAGTAGTAAAAAAGCAATTCCTACAACAAATAATAGTTGTTTACTTAAATTATTTTTTCCAAGTTTCATAGTAGTCGATATCCATATCCATAAACGGATTCTATTTTCATATGTGACATTTTTTTACGAACTCTTCTTATTAAATCATCTACTACTCTATCTGTTCCAAAATAGTCATTTCCCCATACATCTTTTAGGATTTCTTCTCTAGAAAAGCATTTTCCTTGATTTTTAATAAATAATAGGCATAAATCAAATTCTAAGGTTGTAAGTTTTATTTCTTTTTTGTTGTATTCTACCATTCTTTTTTCTAAATTTATGGTATAATCATCATATTTTAGAATATTATTATCTCTATCTTTATAGACTCTTTTTATAATATTATTTACTCTTAATACTAGTTCTTTACTGGAATATGGTTTTGTCATGTAATCATCACTTCCAAGTTCTAGACCAAATATCTTATCTAACTCTTGATCTCTTGCTGATGTGAATATTACTGGTACATTTTGGTCTTTTTCTCGGATGGCTTTGATTACATCATATCCGTTTATATCATCTCCTAACATTATATCTAATATCCAACAATCCACTTTATTTCCAATATATTCAATTGCTTCACTTCCTTTTGTAAAGCATATTGTTTCGTATCCTGCTCTTTCTAAGTATGCCTTCACGACTGTTGATAGTGCAATTTCATCTTCTACTAAGCATATTGTGTACATAATTATCACCCATTCATATTATAACATTATTTTATTTACTTTTTTCTCCTCCTTTTCCTTTTTTTTCTATATATGTGTTTATATTTCTATATCATTTATATCATTGTTTTTTTTCCCTTTATGACCTTATTGGCATCCCTCCTTATCTATTTCTATCATATCTCTTAAATATGGAATAATTATCTTATAATTATGGGAAATTATGTGATTTTTATTTTTCCTTTTTTCCTCCTTTCTGATATCATTGTAGATTATCAATGTGTAATTATTATTATGACTTTATGGGAAATTATGGGATTAAAAAAAAGGCTTAGCCTTTCTTCTTTTTTTCTATATATTTTTCAATATCTAACCAGTTAGTTACATAGTTTTCTTTTAACACATATTTTTCACGGTCATCAAAAAGAATACAATTTATTCCATTTGATACAATCATTTTGTAATTGTAAGGATCATCATCTATCATTAAATCAATTTTGTATTTTTTACATATTTCTCCTTTTTCTTCTCTATTCACTGCTGAAATAATGTAATCTACTTCTACATCATGTTCTTTTAACCATTTTTTTGTAATATCATAAACTTTTTCTTTTGTTGTTTCAAATTCATTTGCTCGTGTTGTTATGATATAAATTTCATTTCCTCTATTTCTAAGTCTTTTTAATACATCTTTAGCATTCTTTTTAATCTCGGCTTTTTCATAGATTTCTTCTAAGTTATTTGAAAAAAAATCTGCTCGGAGTATTTCATCATTAATAATATCTAATGGTTTTTGATGTTTTTTCATCGCGTAATCTTCTAATATTTGATGAACCATTTCTGTTGTTTTACATATTGTGTCATCTAGACTAACTCCGATTCTCATTTTAGTTCCTCCAACTTTTTAATTGCATCTTCAATTGTATCTACCTTAATTAGTTTTATTTTTAATTTTTTTTCTTTTATGTATTTTTTAGCATCCTTATAATTATCATTTCCAGGGGTTAAAAATATATCTGCATGAGCACTTACTGCACCTAGTATTTTATGTTCTATTCCACCAATTTCCCCTATTGTTCCATCTTCTTCTATTGTTCCTGTTCCAGCTATTATTTTACCTCTAGTTATGTCTTTTTTTGTTAATTGATTGTATATTTCTAGAGTTGTTATTAATCCTCCAGATGGTCCTGATTCACTCTTTTTAAAATTAATGGTTACTGGAGGAGATGTTTTATATTCTTTTACATATTGTAAAGTTACTCCAATTATTTTTCTATTTTCTACTTCGTATACTTTTGTTTTAATTGTTTTTTCTTTCTTTTTTCTTCTTACTTTTATTTCTAATTCTTCATCTATATTTTTCGTATTAATATATTCTTTATATTCTTCAATTGTTGAATACTTGTTTCCATCAATACTGATTATTTCATCTTGTATCTGTAATTCTGTTGGATACTTTTCTTTAAATGTTGCGATTACATATAATTTTTTTGATGTTTCTTCTATTTCTTTTTTGGCAAGAGTATATGCCCAGTATGTTGCTGTTCCATTGGCTGATTTTAAATCTAGGTCTGCTCTAAACTGTATATCATCAAGACTTTCATTATTATCATATTTATATAAATTAGCATCTTCTCTTTCCCAAGTTGGAATAATATAGCTTAGTCCATAGGCTAATAAATTGGCATCTAATTGTGTTACGTAACTAATATTAAAACTACCCTTACTATTATTTCCATCTTCTACTTCTATTCTTTCTTTGGCATCACTTATTCCTCCACCAATTGTTATATAATAATTCATTGGAAAATTGAATATAATGAATAGAAGAATTAAAAATAGAATAAATTTATAATCTTCTTGAATTGCTGTTTTTATTTTATTAAACATTCTATCACCTTACTTCATTATAACAAAGAAAAGGATTTTTATGAAAAAAAAATATTTCGGTGTACTTATACTTGTCATTTTATGTTGGTTAATGATGACTATATTATTATCTTCTCAAGTTGTATTTCATGAGTTTCTTACCTATTCTAATTTGTTTTTAACTAAGTTATTTCCTGCTAGTTTTTTGTTTTTTGTTCTGGCAAGACTTCTTTTAGATTATCAAATTATTGAAATTATTGAACATATTTTTAAAGTTTCTTCTGTTTATTTTTATTTATTTGTTATTAGTCTTATTAGTGGTTTCCCATCTGGTGCTGTTTTCATTAGACAGTTATTATTAAATAACAAAATTGATCAAGATATGGCTAATCAAATGATTCTTTATGCTCATTTTCCCAATCCATTATTTGTTTTATCTTCTGTTTCTAGTATTTTAAATTCTACTATTGCATGGAAGATTTATTTTTCTATAGTTTTTAGTAATTTTATTTTATTTCTTTTTCTTCCAAAAAAGAAAAATTCTTATCAATCTTTTATTCATTTTCCTAGTAGTTTTTCATCTTGCTTTTCTCGTGCAATAAAGGAGGCCATTGATGTTTTACTTATCATTTATGGAACTTCTATTTTTTTCACTCTTATTGCTTTTTTCTTTTGTTCTTTTATTCAGAATTCTTATCTTTTTGTCTTGGTTAATGGAGTTTTTGATTTAACAAAAGGTGTTTTTTCTACATCTATTCTTTCTTCTTCTTTTCTCAAATCATTTTTTATTCTTTTCTTTTTATCTTTTGGTTCTTTGTCTATTCATTTCCAAATAAAAAGTATCCTTTCGGATACTTCTGTTTCTTATTTCTCTTTTTTAAAAGGAAGAGTATTGGGTTGTCTATTTTCTTTGTTCTTCTTTTTTCTTCTTAACTTACTATAGGTTGATGAATTTGCCATTCTTCATTTCCTATTGGGAATCTACTATCTGGTGATGAACTTCCTGCTTGATATTCAATTGGACTTACAATATTTATTGCATATTTTGTTCCTACATCAAAATGATAGAATCCTATATATATGTTTAATACATGACTTTCAGCATTAATATCTGCTTCATTTGTTATATTAATTGAAATATTGTTGATTTGAAAGTTTTTTTGAACACAGGGCTCTCTTTCTCCAGAACCATCTTCTTTTTTACATTGTTGGGAATTAGGATTTTCTACAAATGCGTGAACATCATTTCTATACTCTCCAACAGTTTCACCTAGTTCCGGAAATTCTTCTCGAATCATTTCATCTTTTGTTCCATATTCTATATAGTAATCATCACTATATTCTGTACTTCCTGTAAAACGGAAACTTGTTTTGGTAAATCGTTGGTGAACTACTAGTATTCTTTCTGTTCCATCTCTTAATGTACAATAAACTGTATATGTCATTCCTTCTTTTGAATTGGAGCTTCCTGTTCTCACAATTGATACATGACTCAATCCTTTTTGAATAAAATCAGATTGAATTGTATTTACAATTGAATTTTTATATTCATATATTCTTGCTCTATATGATTCTTGTATTCTTTTTTCATTGAAGGCTGAAATGGTAGAAAATAAAGAAATCATAACAATTGATACTAAAACGAAAGTGATTAACACTTCTACTACTGTAAAACCTTTATTGTTTAGATTCATTATTTAATCACCTCCATTGTTGAAAATGAATAATAGTCATTATAGTCTTTTTGATGGTGTACAACAACAATTACACGATATGATGCCTCTGTTGTTGCATGTCTTATTGTATAGTCTGGTAGTGATAATACATAGTCTTTTATGGCAGATGAGAAGACTCTTGAATTTGTCATTCTTCTACAATATCGTGCAATATTATTATTTTCATCCGATGCATATACTCCTTCTGCTTCATTTACATAGGCTTCTGCTAAAGTATTAGCATCTACGTTGTAGCAAGTCCTCAATCCTTTGTTTTTACAACAAGTTGAAAAATATTCTCTTCTACAATCGTCTTTGCTTTGTCCTTCTAAACATTGTTCTTCATATCTTCTCATTTCGTTATTCTTTACCGTGTTTTTAAAGTTTGGAGTAATAGTTGTTCCTGTCTTTGGGCCTATTTGATAATGAGTAATAAATATATCGCATCCATTTCCTTCTGCATCACAGTTGGATATTTCAAATGAATTTACAAGATTTTTACATACATCTCTTTGGTTATTTTCAGTCAACATATCTTTACATTCAAATCTCATATATCCATATTGATTCATGGACTTTACTCTTTTTATCGAGCTTCTTACCATATCTTCCCCATAAATTGAGGAATCAAACACTAGCTTATAGGAATCACTTTCTACTAACTTTTTGACCCAATACGCAACATATTTCCCATCTACATCATCATAATTTTCTCTTTTTTCATACTCTCCTATGATGGGATAAAAATTTGTATATATCATTGTAAACATGACCATTAGAAATACGCAGACAATTAATGTTTCTGCAAGAATGAATCCTTTACTATTTAATTTTTTCATTTTTTCATTCCTACTTTCCTTGATATTCTTTCAAAATTATTATATAATATTTTATAGTAAATTACCATAGAAAGTAGACAAAAGGGGTTGAAATGATGGTACAATTTGATGTCAAACGTGTGCAAAAGGGTACTGAGAGTTTTATGGTTTCTTTTGATTTTGCTAAAACACCCATCACCCAAATTGCAGATTACATTATTATAGCCGCTTCTAAATACGGTGCTTCTGATATCCATTTCGATCCTAGAGATGAAGGTATGATGGTTCGGTTTCGTATTGATGGAGATTGTCAAGATTATACATTTCTTCCAAAGGCTTATGAAAAAAATTTAACAACTCGTCTAAAAATCATGGCAAATATGAATATTACAGAGTCTCGTCTACCACAAGATGGTGCTATTAAAGGTACTTTTGGGGATACCTATTTGGATATGCGTGTTTCTGCATTACCTTTAAATATCGGAGAAAAAATCGTTATTCGTATTTTGGATTATTCACGAAGTTTGGAAGGAATTGATACTTTAGGATTCCATCCAAGTAATTTGGAAAAACTAAAGAGAATGATGAATTTACCAAATGGTATTATTTTAACAACTGGTGCTACTGGTTCTGGTAAATCAACAACTACTTATTCTATTTTACAAGGATTAAATAAACCTGAGACAAATATTATTACTGTTGAGGACCCAATAGAAATGAACATTGAAGGTATTAACCAAGTTCAGGTAAACTCTGAAATTGGTATGACTTTTGCAGCAGCCCTTCGTTCTATTTTGCGTCAGGACCCTAATGTTATTCTTATTGGAGAAATTCGTGATAGTGAAACTGCTCAAATTGCTGTTCGTGCATCTATTACAGGACACTTAGTTTTGTCTACAATCCATACCAATAATGCTTTGGCTACTATTGAACGTCTACTAGATATGGATGTTGAGAGGTATTTGCTAGCAACTTCCCTATCAGGTATTATTTCACAGAGACTTGCTAAAATGTTATGTCCTGATTGTAGATTTCAAAGAGAAACTACAAAATATGAGAAAAAAGTATTTAAAAAATATATGAACATGGATGTTAATCATGTTTGGGATGCTAATCCTAAAGGCTGTGAACATTGTCGTAAAGGTTATCATGGTCGTATTGCTTTCCATGAGGTTCTTGAAATTGATGAATCTGTACGTAATGCCTTAAGTAATGAAAAATTAGACAAGGCAGATTTAAGAAAAATGGTTTATACAGGTAAGACTATTACAATGCTTCAAGATGCTTTAATTAAATGTTTGCAAGGACAAACTTCCTTTGAAGAGGTTTATCGTAATATTGAGATTGAAAATGAAGATGATGATAACTATGAAAATGAAATGGCAACAGAAATTAAGGATTCTATTCCAACTGATGATGAGGTTGAAGTTAGTGATGATTTATTAGAAACACCTATTCAAAAGAATAAAACTTCAGAGGTTCTTGTTGCTCCAAGCTTTTCTCCTCTAGATTTTGCTGATAAGCCAGAAGAGAACAAGGCTGCCCCTCCACCTAATGCTCCAGCAAATAATCCTGCAAGTCCAGGACAAGGAAACAATTTAAATCCTGCCGTTCCTATGCAAAACACCAATCAAAATCCTGGCATGATGAATCGTGTTACTCCAACTGTTCCACAAAATCCAGTAAACAATACATTTGGTTCCCCAACATCTATGGTTGGTCAAATACCAATGGCATCTAATCATGTTATGAATTCTCAAATGCATATGAATACTGTTCCAATGAACTCTCAAGTTCCTAATGTTCAGTATCCTCCAAGAAATGCCAATGTTGTTACAACTCAAACTATGATTCCAACTGTTCAAGCGTTAAATCCTGCTTCTGTCGGTCAATCTGCTGTGCAAATTCCTAATACAACCAAGTCTATGATTCCACAAATTCAACCTCGGCCTTCTCAAGTTGCTGCAGCAGCAGTTCCTGCTCCAACATCTGCAGTCACAACAAGTGGAACAGTTATTCCAAATTTACCTAAGTTATAAAAAAAAGACTTACCAATTATTTGGTAAGTTTTTATTTTCATGAATTCTCTTTATTATTTCATCATTAATTTCTTCAATAGATCTCATTTTTCCATTACTTATACATTCTATCTTTTCCCAATTATATAATTCCGATAATTCAACGTATGCTTTTTCAGCATTTTTTAAATGTTCTTCTGATTTTTCGTGTTCATCGATATATTTTCTATTTTTTCTTAATTCAATAGTATTTTCATAAGGAACATGTAAAAAGATAGTGATATCTGGTTTTGGTAGTTTTAATAACCAATATTCTAATTTATCAATCCACTGATACATATTAAATCTTTCATCATCATCTTTTATTTTACTACCTTGATGCGCTAAATTAGACGTTGTATAACGATCCAATATTACATAATAACCTTCCTTCAAATATTTTTCAATTTTAGGCCAATTATATTTTCTATCTGCTGCATAGTATAGACATATTACATGGGGATCTACATTTACTGCTCCTTCATCAAATAGAGATGGGGAAATTTCTGGCTTTCCAAGGTAATCACCCCCTACTATTTTTCCTGTTGGTGTATCATACATTGGGAAGCTAAAACGAATACATTTTTTTCCTTGCTCTTTTAATCTTTTTTCTAAGAGTTTTGATTGTGTTTCCTTTCCAGAACAATCGGTTCCTTCTATTACAACTATTTTCCCTTTCATATAATCTCTCCTTTTAATTGATTCTTATTTCATAGGAAATGTTTTGGGGTGTCTTTTGATAATCTTGATCAATCCACATTTTTAGTTTTATGTTTTGTGTTTCTTTTATTTTTCCTTTGTAGATTATAATTCCTCCATTTTCTAATTTTTCTTTTTCATTCAATACATCATCGGCAATTAATTTATTATTCATCCATAATGCATAATGAATTTTATCTTCTGCTATTTCGTTTCCTATGTGATATAACGTAATTTGATATGGTTCTCCTTTGTTACCTGTAATTTCAAAGCCTTTGGTACTACTATTCCATTTGCTTTTTCCAATCTTATTATTCATTTTCTTTAAATTTTTAATTTTCATCATGTCTGTTGCATTTGAATTATTAAATGAAATATAACTTGTGGTTAGTTCATTCATTTGAGGCTTTGGGCTGTGATTTATAAGGGTATAACTCATCATCATGACCATAAAAATCAGAATGTATGTTTTAATTTTTGCTTTATTTACAGTATGTTTTGAAACTTTTTTTCTCACTCTAACCACATTACCACCTTCTTATTTTATCATATCAAATTTTCTAACTTATCACAATAAAATAAGTGTCAACTAGACACTTATTTTATTTTCTTCATCAAATGGTACTTGTAGACATTTACGTGATGCTAAAAAGTCACACATGTGTACAAAATTTTGATATTTTGTTTTTGGTGCTTCTAAGACTTCATTTCCATTATAGTCTTTTGTCCATGATCCCATATGAGTCTTAATCACATCAGCCATAAAGATAGCATCTTCTTTTGAAATTCCTATTTCTTCTTGATGTTCCATTATAAAATTAGCCATTAAGATTGGATGATCAAAACGTGTATATTTTTCTTGTGGATTTCCTAGTTTTAATCCATCATGTACTAATAAAGACATTAACATTAAGTCTTTTTCTCTTTGACTATATTTTGAACCTATACATGGGTTATTTAATAGTTCAAGGCCAATTCTCATTGCAGCCTTTGAATGTCTCAATAATCCACCTTCTCCTAAGGCATATCCTGGATGATATTTTCCTGTTGATGATGCGGCCTCATGAAACCAATAATCTGGTAACATTTCTATTATTTTTAATAGTGCCTCGCTATAATCATCATTAGATATATAACTTAATTCTTCTAAGAACATTTCTTCTTTTTCCATTTTATCACTACTCTCTTGTTTCATTTTATCATAGTTCTTTCTTATTTTGAAGAAGTTTTACAATGATCTCATTACTTACATATAACTTTTCTTCTGCTATTTTTAAATAATCATCCTCTAGTATTAATACTTTTTCTTTTAATAGTGGTCCATAATCATAATAATCATTGAATGGTCTTTTATACTTTTCTTCAAATTCTTTTAAAGATATTCCTTCTATTAATCTTAATTTTAAGATTATCTCATATTCTATAATTTCTTCTTCTGTTAATTTTTCTTTCTCTATTTGAATTCCTTTCCTATAGTTTGTAATACTTCTCGTATTTGTCATTCTAAATCCATTTCTATAGGAACTTGCTCCTAAGCCAAAGCCATAGTACTCTTTGTTATTCCAATAGCATAGATTGTGTCTTGATTGTTTTCCTTCTTTGGCAAAATTACTGATTTCATAATGATTATACCCATGTTTTTTTAATGTATTACATATGATCTGATACATTTCATAATCTAGGTCTTCTTCTATATTCTTTATATGATTAATTTTTAACATTGTATGGTCTTCTATTATGAGAGAATAAGTTGATATATGATCTGGTTTTAGAGAAATAATAAAATCTAAGTCTTGTTTTAATGTTTCTATATTCTCTTTTGGGATTGCATACATAAGGTCTAAATTGATATTATCAAATCCTAAATTTCTTATCTCTTGTATCTTTTTGATACATTCTTGTTTCTGTATACTTCTTCCTAATACTTTTAAATTATTCGAATCAATTGATTCTATTCCAATACTGATACGATTGATTCCATATTTTTTCATTAGTATTAATTTTTCATGGGTTAGGGATTCTATATTTCCTTCTATTGTATATTCATAATTTGTTGATTTTTTGAATTGATTTACAATCCTTAATAGACTTTCTAGTTCTTCTATATTTAAGCAACTTGGGGTCCCTCCCCCAATATAGATTGTTTCTAATTCTTCATTTTGATAATATTTTTTAATTTCTTTTTCTAAATCATTTAAATATTCTTTACATAGTTTAGGATTATAAAACATTTTACAAAAATCACAATAGGAACATATTTTTTCACAAAATGGAATATGAATATAGCAATGTTTCATTTTACGCTTTCTCTTTCTTCACTTGTTGTTTTTCTTCTTTGCAGAAGTGTTTGAATGAAAGATGTTTTTTCTATTCCAATTAATTCAACTAATCTAGAGTCTTTCAAACAATCATAGACATAATCTCTTGTGTAAGGTCCTATTTCTTCTAGTTCACTTGCAATATCAGAAAGAGTTTTTGTGGCGTTTTCTAGATAGTAGTTTGCTATTATTATAATATCTCTTTGTTTTTGCTTTTCTTTATCTTTTTTATCGGTTACTATGCTTCCTATAAATCTTCCGTCTTCACTCTTTATAGAATCATTTTTTTCAAAGAAACGTAATCCTCCTTCTTTTTGACCATTTCTTTTATTCTGTTTCAATTGCTCTTCTATTGTTGTTTCTTGTCCTTTGATCTTTATTTTTTTGTACTTTTCTAAATATCTTTGAACCGTAGATCTTGGAATATTAACCTCATCTGCAATGTCTTTTATGTATTTTGTGGGATGATCCATAAAATAATCTACAACTAATTTTTCTTTTTCTTCTTGATTCATATTTACTCCTTTGTGGAAAGAATGGATAAGAATGCTTCTTGTGGTACTTCTACACTACCAATTTGTTTCAT
>CAMOQR010000019.1 GCA_946623125.1 uncultured Caryophanales bacterium
TTAAATGTTTTAATCTGCCTAACATTCCAAATGCCTTATTATGTGCATTTTCACGAATACTACAAGTATTTAGTAAAACCAAATCTGCATTTAAATAATCATCAACTTTTTCAAAACCCATAGCCTCCAACATCGCACTAATATTTTCACTATCATGTTCATTCATTTGACAACCATATGTTTTTAAAAAATAACGCTTTCCAAGATATTTCTTTTCAATAGAAGAATCAATTTCAAAATGAATTCTATTATAATTACGCTTATCACGAGTTCTAGCCTCTTTATAATCAGGTAAATGCATCCCTACCAACTCCATTCCTATATATGATACCTTAAAAAGAAAAATAAAACAAGCATTCACTTGTTTTATTAAGAATAGTTATCAAGTAAAGAATCTAATAATTTAGAATCATTATTCATAATATCATTCTTTAATTTATCCATATTTAAACTAATCTCTTCTACTAAATTTGCAATCTTTGGTTCCAAATCTTTTTTTTCAAAATTTTCAACAATAATCTCTAAAGTATTAATTTTAGTATACTTACCATAATCTCTATTTTTTATAAATCGATTACATAAATTTTTAAAAGAATCTATATCAATGGAATTAAATCTTTTATCTTCTAATACTTTTAAAGCAGTACATAAATAATTATGACGAAGAGCTCGATCAAAAATAGTTTCCCCTTTATTATTACGTATATTAGGCAAGTAATTCTTCTTTTTACTCAACTGTTCTACAACCTTAACAGCACATAATGAATCATCATGTGCAAGAATATGACCAAATGTATCTCCCTCATTATTCTTATGATTTACATCCCAATTTTTCTTTTTCATAAGTTGGTATACCAAATCATATTGTTTAGCCTTTAATAAACGCATAACAACATCATTTCCAACACTATCAACCATATTAACATTAATAGCATTATCATTAATTAATGTCTCTACAACATCATAATTTCCTAAAGAAATCATCTTAAAAACCAGCGACGGGTCTTCTCTACAAGCATCAACGAAATTTTGTTTTTTATTTATCATATATACAACACCTCACCTTTACGCTTGACAATTATCTATTCTAACAAAGGAATAAAAAACAGTCAAATACACGAAAGATAACAGTTATAAAAAATTCTTATCGACAAAAATAACCGAAATTTCAACAAAAAATAACAAAGTCAAGTAAAACTAAACATTATTTTTTAAAATATTATAAAAAATAATTATTGAAAATAAATACTATAAAAAAGACTATAAAAAAAATTTAGAACAAAAAAAAGATTTTAATCATTAAGATCAAAATCCTTTTTACGATAAATACTTATAACTAATAATCCAAAAATAGTAACTTCTAAAACCATTAATATTATAATTTTACTTGTTGAAAAAGATGTTTTTGGATTTGTAAGTGGAACTTTATCATCTGCAAAACGGAAGAATAAACTATCATATGAGAAATCATGGAAAAATGCAGATAAAGTACTTTTCTCATCATCAGTAAAATGATAAGAAAGATTATAATCTCCATCAAGTTCTTCATTTACAACAGTATTCATATTATCATCAAAATGAAATAATTCTGTACCCTCTTCATTTTTAAAAGAACAAGTATATAATAAATCCTCATCATCACATTCAAGAACTAACTTTCCATTATCTTCTAAAATACCAAATACCATTTCATATAAATATGGCATTTCTTTATAAGATGAAATATTTCTAAAATCAACATTAAGTTCTTCAGCATTTTCTGATGCTTTATAATCTGCAAAATTAAGAATTATCTTTTGATAGTCCTTTAAGAAAGGCTCATAATATTCATCTGGAAAAGAAGTATTATCAACATCAAATTCAACAGTATTGGAATATACAAATTGTTCTTCCGTATTAAAATCATAATACATTAAAACTGTACCATTTGAATCTTTATAACCAGTCCAAATAGAAGGACAATCATTAGAACTACAAGTTCCAGATTCATAAATACCTTCAATATATCCCATATCCTCTAAATAACCAAGTGCAGCATCTTGCAACATTGTCATATTAGAACGATCACGATAGATATCTGAAAAATTAATAACAAGCTCTCCATCAGCAGCAAAAACAGAAAATGGTAATACCATAATCATTAATAAAAGTAAAAACATAAATTTCTTTTTCATAACACACCTCTTTATTATCTTACTAATATTAGGATACCATTTTTTTGAAAAATAAACAATAAAAAAAGACTAGAAATTCTAGTCTTTTAGATTTACCCTAATTTTGTTCCACAATTTGGACAGAACTTAGCACCATTTGTTGCTGTTCCACATTCAGGACAGAATTTACTTCCTGCAGCAGCATCTGTACTAGCAGAACCATTTGCATTGATATCTTTTGCTGTAACACCTTGATTTTGGAAAGCACCTGCAGCAGCACCTCCAACCATTCCACCACTTGCCATATTCATCATACCAATACCCATGAAACCATTTGCAGCTCCTCCTGCATTATTTGCAGCATCTTTAACAGCATCTGCATAAGCACCAGTAAGAGTTCCTTGTTGCATGAATGAGTTAGATGATAATTCATAATTATCAATTTTCTTCTCAGATTCATCATCTAATGTAACTGACTCAACAACAAATCCCACAATACTTAATCCACGATCACGAATTGGTTGGTCAAAAACTTTTTCATCCATAGTTTTTTTAATAACATCAGTTGCACTTGGTAATTCAAGAACAGGTACTTTATGATCAGAATTTCCTAATTCATTTAATACCTTTTGGAATGCACCAACAACCTCAGATCTCATTTGTTCACAAATATCTTCTTTTTTATACTCCTCAGCAGTACCTGCAATCTTACTCATAAATGTAGCAGGATCATTAATCTTAAATGTATACTTACCAAAACATTTAACTTCAACTCTTAGAGGAGTCATAGTTCCAGTCATTTGATTTGGAATAGGATGAGACCAATCTTGAAATGGAATTGGAGCAGGAGTTCCAAATTTATTATCAAGAATCTCTTTTGCATTCATATAAAATACAGCCTGTTCCTTACTTGTTCCACCATTATAAGTAAAACGAGTCCACATTTCTTTAAATACATCTCCAAATTGTCCAGCAAAAAAGCTTGGTGAAGAAGATTGATCAAATGTATAAATTCCTTCCTCTGCAGTAGCATCTAAAATTTTTCCACTTTCAAATATAACTGCAATTTGTCCAGGTGCAACTTGAATTGCACTGTCCTTTGAAATGATTCCATTAGGAGTAGATACTCTTTTCATAAGAATATCATTTCCTAAATCATCACAACGAATATACTCTTTCCATTGATCATGAAGAGTACTTCCAATAGCATCTTTAGCCGCTCTAATTAAACCCATAAAAATCTCCTATCTATAAAATTTATAACTATATTATACCGAATAAATATTGAAATGAAAAGTCTTTTTTATGATTTATCCTTTGAATCCAACAACCGATCATATTCACATTTTACAACCATAGATACATCATTAACACTTTTCTTTATCATATCATTTCTTCTTTTTACTTTTGTTGTAAACTTCGTAACAATTAAAACAACTGCAATAAAAGTTAATGCAAAAGATAATATAAAGATTTCAACCCAAGGAATATCAGCTAAAACTTTTCCATCTTCTGAAACAATATAATTACCATATTCTTTTTCATATAAACCTTGTGTAATTATAATATAACTATTAATTGCTTCATAATAATTTTTATTCACAATTTGTTTTTCATATACATACTTTAATATTTGATTAATATGACTTTCATTATAAACCTTAAAAACCTTACTATTATCATTCCCACTATTACCCATAAATATTTCTACTTTATCATCATGAGTATAAATTAAAAATAAAATACCATCTTGCAAAAAATCATTATAGTCATAAAATTTATAAACATATTCCGCCATAGAAAAACCAGATAAATCATTTGAAGTTACCACAAGAGAATCAATACCCGTCTTTTTAATAAAAGAATTTAATTCTTTTTGTATATTTTTTTCCTCATCCTCTGTAAATAAATCTGAAAAATCATAAATCTTTTGACTAGAATCAACAGAAGGAATTCTCATAATAACATCAATAGGATTATTTTCAAGCTTTACATCTTTAGGAATTCGAAGATTATCATTTGTTCTATCATAAGTCTTAGGAGATGCATAAACATTAATATGTATAAAAGTAAGCAAAATAATAAAAAGTAAAAAACACCTTTTTTTCATAAAAACCTCCTATACCAAAAAAGAAAAAAGTACAAATAAAATAAACAAAATAATAAATAACAATAAACCAAATATAAAAATATTTAATTTACTAGATGTTAAATCAATTGTTGAAGTACCAAGATGACCATTCATCACATAAGTATAAAATTGATTTTTATATTTTACATTTAATAAATAAATTGGAACAAACACTTTTTTAGCAGTACTCAATTCTACTTTCAAATCATTCTTATGAACTTTCTTTAATTCATGATTAACATTAGTACGAACAATATTTACAGAATGATTAGATACATCCTCAAAAACTTTAGAAGTAATAGAATCAAAATCTTCATCATCATATAATAAATATACATCTTTCAAAGAAGTCTGATCCCAAGAATTTTGCACACTATAATTAAATGGAGAAATAGAACACAACATATCATCTTTCAATTTAGAAAAAGAACAAATTAAAATATTATTGAATTCTATACTAGTAGAAAAACCAACTTCAAAAGTTTGCTTTGGTAATGTATGAACATTCTTTATTTTATCAGTCCCTAAAAAAGAAATATTCCCCGTTGTTTTTGCTTCATATAAAATACAAGGTAAATATACTTTCTTAATAGAACGAAGAACCTTCTTTTTTCGAAAAGCAATAGGAACTAAAGGATTAAAAAGGATCTTAGATTTATAATCTTTTTTTGCATCATTTAAAGTATAAACAAATGGTAAGAAAAAATAATCTTTATAATTCATCATAGAATCATTCTTAACAACATTTTTCCCACCACAATATGCACAAGATACACTGCTCATCTTATCAGAAGCAAGAAAATCCGTATTACATAAATTACAATGGTAAGAAATAAAAGAAGTTACCTTCTCATCATTCATAGGTATCACATCCTAAATATTATTATATCAAAAGAATTAATAACGAACAATATCATTACATGTAAAAACACGTCCAATAAGTTCGATAACAGCACCTCCACAATAACTACATGTTTTTTCTCCTAAAGAAGTAATAGGACTTCCACAATTAGGGCAATGAATTCCTAATGCATGAATAGAAGAGTCAATAGACGAGGCATCAATAACATAAATAAATTCCGTTCTAACTCGATCCTGTATTTTTTTTGACTCATTATCTTCTACCAAATAATACTCAAAAGCCGTTGAAAAAGAAATAGTAGCAACTCCCTTTTCTTTCTTATAGTTAGAAACAACCGTATTATGAATTTTAATAAAATCAAAATGAATATTCTTTGTAGAATAGTTATTAATAATGGACTCTGCATAACTTTTAATTTTACCTTTTAAAGAGGAAGTATCTTTTTTTTCAATAGAAAGATAACAATCTAAAATAACTTTTTCCGCCGCTCTCTTTAACTCTAAAATATTTAAACTAGGAAAATCCTGTTTTATCTGTTCTAAATAAATTCGGTCCATACTAGACAACGATTTAGGTCTTTCCGCCTCATCTAACTTAGCCTGAGAAACAATATCCATAAGATTTGAAAAACCAAAAGATGCTAAAAAAGACTTTACTTTATAACGAAAATAAAAAATGATAATGAAAACAAATAAAATAAGAAGAATAACTCCAATTAAAAAATACATATAAATCCTCCTAATAATATTCTATCACAAAAAAGAAAGCAGTGAAAAAATCACTGCAAATCTTATTTCTTTGGTTTAATAACTTCCAAACCACCCATATATGGTTGTAATGCCTTAGGAATCTTAACACTTCCATCTTCTTGATAATTATTCTCAATTAAAGCAATTAAACCACGTGGTGTAGCAACTACGGTATTATTTAAAGTATGTAGATAATATGTGCCTTTTTCTCCTTTTTCACGAATACCTAAACGTCTTGCTTGAGCATCTCCTAAATTACTACAACTTGCAACTTCAAAATACTTCTTTTGACGTGGACTCCATGCTTCAATATCACATGACTTAACCTTTAAATCAGCAAGATCTCCACTACAACATTCCAATTGACGAACAGGAATATCAAAATTACGGAAAATCTCAACAGTAAGATTCCACATCTTATCATACCATTCCATAGATTCTTCAGGTTCACAAATAACAATCATTTCTTGCTTTTCAAATTGATGAACACGGTATAATCCTCTCTCTTCTAATCCATGAGAACCTCCCTCTTTACGGAAACATGGAGAATAACTTGTCATATGAATTGGTAATTCTTCTTTTTTAATAATTTGATCCTTAAACTTTCCAATCATTGAATGCTCTGATGTTCCAATTAAATATAAATCTTCCCCTTCAATCTTATACATCATAGCCTCCATTTCAGGAAAAGACATAACACCAGTTACAACATCTCCATGAATCATAAATGGTGGAATAGCATAAGTAAATCCATGATCAATCATAAAATCTCTAGCATATGCAATCATAGCCTCATGAAGTCTTGCAATATCCCCAAGTAAATAATAAAAACCTTGGCCAGAAGTTCTTCCAGCAGCATCTTTATCCATTCCATTTAATCTTTCAATAATATCAGCATGATATGGAATCTCATACTCAGGAACTACTGGCTCTCCAAATCTTTGTACTTCTACATTTTCAGAATCATCTTTTCCAATAGGAACAGATGCATCCATTATCTGAGGAATAACCATCATTTTCTCTTTAATTTTAGCACTTAACACAACTTGTTCTTCCTCTAATTTAGATATTTCTTCTGCAGATTCTGCAATCTTTTTCTTAATTTCTTCTGCCTCATCCTTCTTGCCATCTTTCATTAGCTTTCCAATTTCACCACTTAATTTATTCTTATCAGCCTTCAAACCATCAACTTTGACTTGAACCTCACGAACTCTTTTATCAAGTTCAAAAACCTCATCAACTAAAGGTAATTTTTCATCTTGAAATTTCTTTTTAATATTTTCCTTTACAAAATCTTTATTTTCTCTTATTAATTTAATATCTATCATTTTATTTCCTCCTATACATTTAATGATTTAATCTTCATTTCTTGAAAACGATATTTTTGCTTAACTTTCGGGTATTTTTCATGATCTACTTCCGAGGCAAACATATCATAAGGTCTTGCATAAACTTTACAATTCCCATATAAGGCTCTATAAACAATCATCGCCTCTCCTGTTTCAGTATGTTCTGCTATTTCCAATACTAAATATAAGTCCCCCTTAAAATGTCTGTAAATAGAATTAACTTTAATCTTTCTCATAAAAGCCTCCTAAAACAAAAAAGATGATACCAAAAGGAGTGCTAAAGCACGGTACCATCCTTAATTTAACTTATTAGATAACGGTATTACCCGGGATTTCTCCATCTATAGAGTAGATAAATAAGATTTTAATATCGTTTTCACCAACCACGAATTCTCTACAATTAAAATTTCTTATTATTAGTTCTAATTATCGACCTGAATCCATTATAGTAAATTTAAAAATATTTTTCAAGATTTTTCATGTAAATAACAATCATTTCCATCATCATATAATTTCTCAAGTCGATCATATAATACAACATTATCATAATTAAGATCTCTACTAGATAATTCAGCAAAACCATTTGTACCATCTGTTAAAGAAATATAATAACGATATTTGCCAACAACTACAGCATCCCCTTGTTTAACTTTTTCAACTCTGACATAAGCCTCAACTGGTGCATGAGCAAAAGAGAAAGGAACAAAGAAATAATCAGAAACATCAGAGAAATAAAAGTAGAAATTATCCATATCAAAATCACAAGTATATTTATCTGTCTCAACTTTTTGTTTAACATTCTTAATAGCAATATTCGCGGTATTAATCATAAATGCTGCATTTATTCTACCAGCCTGACTCTTTAAATGAGTCGTATTCGTATAAACAATCGTAAACGTTCCTAATAAAGAAAAGAATAATCCAAAAAACAAAAATGTACGTTTCTTTTTAAATTCATCCTCCATACGATTATCGCCACTAGTATAATACGTACCATAAAAAGCACTACCATCAAAACCAGTTAACGGAATCATAATAAAAGGAAGGAAAGCCATTAATATACCAGGCTTTTTAAAACAGGCTCCCAATCGATATAAAATATAAATCCAAAGAATTTGACCAATTCCAGGAACAAGCGTTAATTTTTTTACTCTAGTATCTCCAATAACAGCATCAGCCAAAACATAGAAATTATAAAAAGGAATTAAAGCATCCCACCATTTACGATTCATCTTCATAAATAATAACTGAAAAGAATAAAGGAAGATAAATCCTAATGAAAATATTAATAATACTTCTCCAAAATTTGAAGAAATAATACTTACTAAATCTCCTCTAGCCAATAAGTAAAAATAAAAACTACTACCAAATGCAATAACCAAATAAAAAATCATATTAACTGCAAAACATAGATTAAAATTACCAGTATTTTCTCCAACAATAGAAACAGATGGACTAGAGCGAAAAACACCGGGACCCTTCTTCGTAAGTGATTGTCCACTACCAACAGTATATCCTTCTCCCTTTTTCTCAATATATTTAATCATTCCCTGATTATCAGGATGATCGGGATTTAAATTACCACATTTCATACAATATCGAGAATTACTATACATTTCTGCACCACAACGGGAACAATACGTAATATAACCTCTATCCTTAGATTTAGCAGGATTATTGTCATTTGCAACAGTAAAATTAGATTCATTATTATTCATAGTGTCCTCCTATATCATAAATAAATTATAAAATAGAATTACAAAAAAGACAATAAAAGAAGAAAGAGAAATACTCTTTCTTTTAATAGGATTCAATAATTAATTTAATAGCAGTCCTCTCTTCATTATCAATGACAATATCTTGAAACGCTGGAATACAAACTAAATTAATTCCAGCAGGGGCAACAAACCCTCTCGCAATTGCAACTGCTTTAATGGCTTGATTTAAAGCACCTGCCCCAACAGCCTGTATCTCAACACTTCCACGTTCTCGAAAAGCATTTGCTATAGCGCCAGCAACTCCATTAGGATTTGATTTACTACTAACTTTTAATATTTCCATTTATAATTCCTCGCTTTCATACTTAATTGTATGAAAAGAGAAATAAAATATGTATTAATCTTCTAAATACCATGTAGTATCAATTAAACTTCTATCAATTTCTTCCCCATTTTGGTAAGTATGTAAATAAGTTTTGTATCCTCTACCACCTAACCAAACAGATTCTGTACTGTAAGTTTTATCTTTTTTGGCAGCATGATTAGACCAAAATTCAACATGAACTTCTCCATCTTGATCATATGCCTTCACATAAATTGGATAATCATAGGTATTTTTCCATTGCATATCAACATTCCAACCATCATAACTAGCAACCGTAGCATCTAAGCCACCATCTACATAAACACTTTTCTTTTTATGTGGATATCTTTTGACAATTTCTAGTCCCCCCAACAAAGCCGAATTATAAACCGTTGTAGCAACTTGACAAACACCATTTCCAACAAATTCATAATAAAATACATAACCCTCTTTATCATATGGTCCAGCATAATCAAAATAAGAAAAAACCTCACCAGGTTCAACAATTGCACCATTAATATAATTAATCGCAACTCTTAAATTTTGTGCTCTAGCATAAACCCAAGTATCATATGAAGTAACAAAAGAAGAAGTCATAGAATCAATTGTTTGATATCTTTCATTTGTATAAGCAGAAAGACTATCTCCAACCAAAATAAAATTAGAAAACTCATCATCAACACTATCAGAAAAATACTCTTCAATAAACTGATAACTTTTAGAAATATTTAATTGAAATCCATTAACACCACTCACGTAACGAACTCCATCCGTTGTATCAAAATGTCCATCAACAGGACTGTGATTCACTACCTCACTTAATCTTTGTAAAAAAGATAAAACCTCATCTTTTGAAATAGAATAATAAACATTAAAATCAACTTTCGGACTATGTTTATTAATAAACCAAAGCTTTCTACTAAAAGGTAAATTCTTTTGATAATCTTGAATAGATTGAATACTACGATTAACATCAACACGAATACCCATCTCATCTAAAGAATAAGAATATTCCTTAGAAGAAACAATTACATTTATTTTTTTAGAAGTTAAAGAAGAAGAATACTCTTCTAAAAGTTTTTCCCCTCTTTTAAAAGAAACATCCGATAAATCAAGCCCATCAACCCATACACTTGGAAAAAAAGTATTATCATATTGTTGAACAATATCAAGATTTAAGAAATATAATAAAACATAAAAAAAGACAAGAAAACAGAAAAAAAGAATTACTAAAATTTTCTTTTTCTTTAAAATAATCTTGTCCATCATAACCATCAACCTACTACTTTTTGAATTAATTTATATACTTGTTGATAACCTTCCTTATTTAAAAATATATCTTCTTCTACATAATCCATATCCAAAGAACCATCTTTTTCAATCATAGAATAAACATCTAAATAAGAAACATTCTTTTCCTCACAAATATTTTTAATTTTTTCATTCCATTCAATAATTTTGTCATTTTTAACAGAATCATCAAAATAAGAAGAATCACCAGGTAAAGGATAAATAGATTCTATATAAATCTTGGCATAAGGCCTATTCTTTTGAATCAATAAAATAATTTCTTCTAAATTAGAAGCGTAATCATCTAATGAAACATCATCATTCATATCATATAAACCAACCTCTAAAAAGATAATAGAAGGATTATAATCATAAATATATTCTTTCATCTCATCAAGCAAATTACGAGATGTTAAACCATCTTTCCCAGAAGAAACATAATGATAATCCATATCAAAAGAGGAAAAATCAAACTTTTTAGTATGAATATCTCCAACAAACAAATAATTATGATCAATTAAAGATGTTGTAGTATCATCTTTCTTTTCCTTTTTTGAAACATCCTGATTTGTTTTATTATTATAATAAAGATTTTTTACATAATCAACAGAAAATAATAAAACCAAAATAATAATACAAATTCCTGCTAAAGATAAGAAAAATTTACGAAAAAAACGAATTTTTAAAAGAAGACGACTATTATCCTGCAATATTTTTTCTTTTGCTTTTTTACTATTAGAAACTTTTTTTTCAATTCTTCCTTCCAAAAAACTCGTATCAAGAGATTCTGAATCATTAAGCCGAATCTCATCTATTTTAATGGTATTTTCAAAAGAAGAATTCTTCTTATAACCTTTTTTATTCTTATTAGGTTTCCCATTGGAAGAAGTCGAAAAACGATTTTTCACATCAGTTTTATATGGTCTATTATTCTTCAAATGTATCACCCTTTCTACTACATTTCTATTATAACAAAAAAAAGTCTATATGAATAGACTAAAAAACACCATAAACAAAATTTAACAAAGTATCCTTTAAAAAATTAAAATATGATATTTTAGAAATATTTTTAGAAACAGTAAGCGCCCCACTTGAGATAATTTGATTATTAGAAACAGCATGAATCATCCCAACAGAATCACCTTTATTTAGAGGCAGAGAAACATTTTTTAAATCAATCTTATAATCATAAGAACCCTGAGTTTGTTTATCTTCAATTACACATAAATTGTTCTTTAAAATAATATCAATTTCTTTTGTATCAGCCTTTTCAATTTTAATTTTATCCACAACCATATTCTTAGATAAAAGACAACGCATTCGAACAGACTGAAATCCATAGTCAAGTAAATCCATAACCTCTTGATTTCTTTGCTTGCTATCTTTTTCTCCTAAAACAATGGCAATAAGTCTTAAATCTCCTCTCTTAGCAGTTGCTGCCAAACAATACCCAGCATCATCTGTATGACCAGTTTTTAATCCATCTGCGCCTTCATAAAAGCGAATTAATTTATTAGTATTAACAAGCCAAAACTTATTATCTGTATTTTCTCTTAAATAATCTTCATAAATAGAAGAAAACTCTAAGATTTTAGGATGATGAGTAACAAGTTCTCGTGCAATCATTGCCATATCATAACTCGAAGAATAATGATCCTCCTCATCTAATCCTGTACAATTTACAAAGTGAGTATTCTTTAATTTCAGTTTTTGAACAGTATGATTCATACGCTTAACAAACTCTTCTTCACTACCACTAATATACTCCGCCATTGCAACACTCGCATCATTTCCACTAGCAACACTAATCCCCTTCATTAAATCTAAAACAGATATTTTTTCTCCTTCCTCTAAGTAAATCTGAGAACCTCCCATACTACTAGCATTACGACTAACAATCACCTCATCATCCCAAGAAATATTTCCTGCATCAATCTCTTCCAATACAATTATTTGTAAAACCATCTTTGTCATAGAAGCAACACTAAGACGTTTATCCTTTTCTTTTTCAAATAAAATCTTACCACTATTAGCCTCAATTAAAATACCACTCTCTCCATTTGGTAAAAACTCCATTCCAAAAACATGAAAAGGAATAAAGAAAAGTAAAAATAAAAATAATAAACGTTTCTTCATAAAAACCTCCTATTTGTTTTTATGTAAAAAAAAAGAATTTATTCATAAAAAAGAACTCCTAAGAGTTCAATTACTTTAAGTCCTTTTTAATATTGGCAAAATTATGAATAAAATAATGACCACCATCAAATATCATATATTTTTTTTCTCCAATAAAAGTAATAGTATGATCATTCACAAGAATAACATCTTCTTCTGGTAAATAAATAGTTTTATATTCCTTAGAAAACTCAAGTAAATAATCAAAATTTTTTTTAAGATTTTTAGAATTAAAATGACATAAAATAGAATAATTTTTTAAATAATTAAAACCAGAACAATCCTCTAATTGAACTAGGTTACCATCATCCAACAAACAACTATTAATAGACTTCCCAAATATAATTGCACCTGCACTTCCACCAAATAAGATTCCATTATGATTTAAATAGTACTGTATCTTATCAAAATTAGAATACTCTTTTAACTCCTTTAGTAATTTAAATGTATTTCCTCCACCTATAAATAAGGCAGAATAATCATAAAAATTCTTTGAAGATAACTCTTTAGAGGAAGTTACCATATCAAAATGATAAATGCCAACCTTCTTCATTTCAGAAGAAAACCACTCAAAACAACTATCATATTTTTCTTCCTCCATAGCGAGAGGAATATATAAAACTGGTTTATTATGATCAATAAAAGAAGAAAATTTATGTAAAGCAATATCAATTTGTTTACCACTTCCTCCACCACATAAAAATAATCTCATAACATTACCTCCTAATATACTGTTTTACTTTTTCAGAAGGGACCCCAGAAGATACCAATCTTTTTTGAAGCTCATCTCTACTAATATTAATATTAATACCTAACAAATTCTGATATCCTTCCTGAGCAAGAGAATCAATAATAAAACGATTTCCATTACGAACTAACTCTTCTATAATAACACTTTTATCCACATCAGAATCTACTACTTGCCATTCCATCCAATAACGAAGACATTCATCTAAATATTGATTCTCATTATCATTCAAATCTCTACCTTGTAAAGAAGTAGCAATTCTTTTTGAAAGCAAGCGAGAACGATAACCAATATTTTTATTAGATGGTTTTACCCCATTTACAGTAAGTAATGCAATAGCAGATAAATAAGCCTTAGTTTGAGAATCGAGAGAAGAAGAATCCCGATATAAATCAAAATAAGAATGATTGCCAGAAATCCATCGAAGACGCTCTAACCCAAAACCTAAATCACTCATAGAATCAATACCAATATTGTCTTGAGAACCTTCTACCTTAGTAAAAAAAGTAGTATCTCCAATTTCAACCCCATCATAATAATGAAATGTACGATTTCCCGAAACTTTCAAATCTCCCCATTCATCCTCATAATAATCAGAAACCGTTGTCATTTTATTTTTAGATAAACCAATTAAATCAAAAAATTCATACCATTCTTTAATCATGTTGATATATTTTTCCTCTGAAAGATTAAAAGAAGAAGTAGTAGGATTAATAAAAGCAACAGAGGAACCTTCATCAACTGAATCAACATACTGAGTACGTATAACAGGTTGAGAAACAAAGACTTTATTTTGATCTTCTAAAAGACCGGCGCGAAAATCTTTTAAAATGGGTTGAATACCAGCAGAAACAAATAAAGTATCATTATTATTTACAATAGGATATGGTTTTAAACAAACATATCCTTTTTCAAAAAAGAATCCAGCCACACTTTTATAATCCATTAAATTAATACGTTCCATAATAAGCCTCCTAATAACTATTTAATTTTATAGACCCATTAATAATATCTTTTGTAATCATAGAATGATTGTACAACAATTGATTAACAAAATCACAAATTTTATTTTTATCCACATCCGAAATATTATGATTTAACTCGATCGAAATATTCCATGGATTATCAATCTTATCACCCATTTTAGAGGTACAATAAACAACATTTTCAACATGAAATTCTTCATAAATCTTTTTACTTATAACATCTCCAATTGCCGTAAATAATTTCCCAGTATGATAAACAGGGTTTTTTCCACAAGCTGCTTCCATACTAAAATTTCTACTAAAAGGAATAACACCTCTAGAACGATTTCCTCGACCAACAGCACCTTCATCCCCACTTTCAACAGAACTACCAATTAAAGTTAAATATAAATCATTTTTTTCATAATTATCTCTTGTATTTAAAAATAGTGTAATTTTATTATTTTTAAAAAAACTATGAACAATTTTTAAAATATCACTTTCAATACCTTTAAGTTTCAAAATATAATCATCAACATCTTTAACATATTTAGAGATTAATGGAACACAACAAGTTATTTCCACATCTTTATTCTTTCGTAATCCCATAACCTTTATATCAGTACCAGTCCAAGGATTCCTAGATTTATAATCAAAAGAATTTAATGTCTGTTCAATAGATAAAACCGTATTTTCCAACTTACTCATCGGATAATAACTAACAGTAGTAGAAGTATCATTACAACGATTATGATTATTGTGTCTTGCAGCATCCTGATGATCACGAACCTCAAAAAATTTCATTCTCTCATTTTTGGTAGTGTTATCTTTATCATATACGACACCAGGTCCCTCATTATGATGAGTATTATCAATAATAATTAAATACTTTTGAAGATCTAATAGAGGAAATAATTCATGAAAATAATCATAAATCGTATCAACAACAATTTTCATGTAATCAATATGAATATCACCATAGCGATTCGTAAATCGTCCATTAATAAGCATCCGAATAGGAGACGTCATTTCTCCTCCACCAAACATAACCTTAGAACCACCACCCAATAAAGAAAGTTTATCAATCATATGTCTTAAAACAACTCCAAAGTGCTCCAAACAATAATTAGAATAATTAGCAGAAATACGTTCAGCAAGTGTATCACAAATATTATCAGGATGTCCCTTTCCCTTCGTTTCAACAACTTCAAACATTTGACGATTAATACTACTTTTTTTATTAACAAAAATAAAAGTATTCATACAATTCCTTCTTTCACAATAAAGTTCTTGATATAATATTACACCTTTTCAGAAAAAAACAAAAAGATTTTTGTAAAGAAAGAAAAATTTTATTCATAAAATGAAAGGAAGAATGCTATGATAGAATTAGGTGATAATAAAAAATGAGTACAATCAAAAAAAGAAAAATTAAAATTAAGAAAAAAAATTTTACCATCTTTCTATTAATTATCCTAATCATTGTATTCATAATCTCTAAAACAACTACAACTCTTTATAAAACAATTAATACAAAAAAAGACACAAAAATAAAAGAAGAAATCCCTACAGAAGAACAAGATGAGTTTTCAAAAATTAAAAATAAAATAGATTATTATAATGATAAATATCTATCAAGATACAAAGCATATCAAAAGAAAAATCCCAATTTAGAAATAGAACAAATTATTAAAAATGTAAATATGAACTTAGACAAAATTCAATACCAAGATATCATACCAGCAAAAAATTTAAATACAGAATACATATTAGTAAATAAATACTATTATTTAACAAAAGATTACATTCCAGATAATTTGGAAACAATTAATAATCAATATGCTTTAAGTGGAATGAAATTAGTAAATGTAGCAAAAAATGCATTTGAAGAAATGTCAAAAAATGCCGCAAAAGAAAACTTAAAAATAATTGCTATGTCATCATATAGAAGTTATGATTATCAAGTAAATTTATGGAATAAATATGCAAAACAAGATGGAGAAGAAAAAGCAGATACCTATTCAGGAAGAGCCGGACATTCTGAACATCAAACAGGTTTAGCAGTAGATGTATACAATCAGAAAGAAAACTATACAAACTTTGAAAATACAAAAGAATTTGAATGGATGCAAAAACATGCTCATGAATATGGATTTATACTAAGATTTCCAAAAGGAAAAGAACAAGAAACAGGATATCAATATGAATCATGGCACTATCGATATGTAGGAGTTGAAATAGCAAATTATATACAGGAAAAAAACATAACACTAGAAGAATATTATGCAACAAAAATAAAAGATTGGTAACCCAATCTTTTTTAATGATCATATTTTTTTTGATAAAAATGATATAAATAATAAAAGAAAGTAAAAATAATCCAAATAACAAGTAAAAAATTACTTACTTGTACTAAAGATAAAATAGTATCATTTTCATATAACTTTGTCACATGAATTAAATCAACATTATCGATAGCCGCTAGAGATAAAAAAGACATAAAAAAGAAAAATAAAATACTAAAGAAAGCATAATTAACCACTTTCTTAAAAAAGGATAACTTTTTAGAAAACAATGTATAAACAACCATAATAGTTACAAAAACCATAATAAAAAAATAAACAATTGTAGATGGAAAATAAATATAATGCATAATTCCCTTTACAAAAGAATCAATAGATGTACGAACATAAGAAGTATAAGTAATAAATACACCAACTACAAAGCCTAAATAAATACTTAAAGAAATAATTTGTACAATACGATTATCTTTTTTTAAATTAACAAATAAAACCAAAAATAGAAGAAGGCTAATTACAAAAAGCTCAATAGATAAAAAAGAAGAAAACAAATATCGAGCAATAACAACTAACTTATCTATCAACGACAAATTCATAATATCACCTTCTTCTAACCAACAAATTCTGCAATATAAACAGTCTGTAAAGTATCGCTCCCCCTAGTACAAGTAATCAGAGTTAATGTTTTCTTATCATAATTTCGTTCAATATTAACAATACCATTTTTTTCTACTTGATATATTTTTACAATTTTATAATGAAATGCCTGATTATTATAAAAAATATAACAATCATCTCCAACATTTAACAAATATAAATAAGCAAAAAAAGAAATATAAGAATCACCCGAATGACCTAATAAAATCAAATTACCATTAGCAACATCAGGCAAATCAGAACCATTAACAAAAGTAACATTATGCTCTACATTATTATAAGGAGAATCTGCAGAATAAAACCCTCTTTTTAAACGAATTCTAGGAATTTCTAAAACTCCCAAATATTTGCTATAATCAACTTCATATATTTCCTCAACTGGTTCATCGGAGGTAGCAGGAGCAATTTCAACGGAAGATACAGGACTATCACTATCTTCTTCATATGAAATAGGTAAATCCATCATCGAAATTTTCATATCAGAATAAACTTCTTCTCGCATTCTTAAAAAATATTGAAAAGAAAGAAAGAAGAAACCTCCAAAAATAAGCAAAGAGCCAAATAATAATACATGGCTCTTTTTAAACATTTTATTCCTCAACTTCAACTGGTTTAGCGTTTGCATAAATAATACCAACACCACATAATAATACAATTAAACCAATAAAGTAAATAGTTTGAGCTTGATTCATTCCAGTATTAGGGCTACCAACAAAATCAACTTTTTCAGTTGCTGATTCATAACCTTCATTACCCTCAATTACAACAACTTTTTGAAGATTTCCACTAGTATAAAAAGATCCACTTAAATAATTTGAAAACTTACCTTTTACAGTAATATCAACAACACCTTTTTGAGCATTAGAAACCTTATCAATAGGTACACGTACAAAGAACTTTTCTCCTGGATTAAATGAACCAGTTTTTCTTTCTCCTTTTTCGTTAACAACAAATGCACCATCAACACCAGATAAAGTTACTTCATAACTCTTCAAATCATCTGAAGGATTTGCCGTAACCGAAATAGCAGCAGATTGATAATATTTATTATCTCCAACTTTAGAAAAAGTATTATTAGCCTTCGTTACAGATAAATTTTTAACAGAAGCATAATTCTTTGCAGCCTCAACAACAGGTCTAATATAATTATTATAAAAACTAGTACCATTAGGAGCAGAAATTGTATAAGTATAATTAATTGATTCATAATCTGTTAAACGAAGTTCAGTTGCATTTTCTATAATAGATTTATTTGTTCCAGATGTATGACAATTCGAATCACAAATATTAGAATCAGACAAAGAATACTTACTACTTTCACTTCCACTTGCATACTTATCATTCATATAAACCCAAATAGCAACTTGAGTAGCATAAATTTCAGCAATTCTTTTACGATTAGTCTCATAAGAATATGTTCCAGTATCAGAGGTTGTAATAACAGCACCATTTGAAATACCAGCAGCACTACTATTAATAACAGCAGACTTATTCAAAATATATAAAAGTCCTTGATCAGTAACAGCCTCAGCCTTTGTATAAGTAGAGGAATCCACCACATTTGCATTATGCTCAACACATAACAAAGGATTTAAAGAATAACTCGAAAAATCATAAGAATCTGCTAAGTATATAGGAACATTAAATATTCCAGAAGAACCATTTGTACTAGCAACAATAGACAATGAATTATTTCGATCCCCATCTGTTGCCAAATAAAACGTTAAATTAGAAGGAGCCGCATAACTAATTTGATTAAAACCTGCAGCCACTAATGATACAACTGCAAAAATAGCAACAAAGAAAGACAAAGCAACAGAAAAATGAAACATCTTACTCTGAGATCTACTACTCTGAGAACTACTTTGGCTACTTTGAAACTCATCTTGCATATAAATTTTTTCCATACAATTTCACCTTACCTTATACATGTATTATAACATATTTTAATAATTTTCCAACAAATTTTAATCAAATTTATAAATATTATTAAAATCAATAGATGGCAATGACTTATTATAAAAAATTGTTGCTAAAGCATCCCCCTCTTTAACAAAATCTCCAACTTGTTTATGTAAACGAATACCAACTGTATAATCTATCTTATCTTGAATCTCTACTTTACCAGCACCTAAACTCTGAGATAATTTTCCAAGTTCTAAAGCATTTATCTTTTTAATAACACCAGAATATGGAGCCTTTAAAATATACTCTTTAGAACTAACTTTTATCTTAGATAAATCTCCTTTTTGTGCATGTACCATTTCTTCAAATTTATGATAAGCAGAAAGATCTTGAATTGACTTTTTCACCTTTTTTAAAGCATCAGAAATGGGAATATCTAAGCACATACTTACCATATTAGAAGCAAGTTCATAGCATAAATCAACAAATGTATTATTTTTTTCAATTCCCTTTAATACATCCATTGCCTCCAACACCTCAACACTATTACCAATTGCATATCCCAAAGGCGTATTCATATCACTAATAATTGTACGAACCTCACGATTATAATATTTTCCAATACGAATCATTAAATCACTTAGTTTTTTAGCATCATCCCTTCTAGTTAACAATGCACCATTTCCAACCTTTATATCAATAATGATTTTATCAGCACCCCCTGCTATTTTCTTACTCATGATAGATGATGCAATTAAAGGAATAGAAGAAACAGTAGAAGTAACATCTCTTAAAGAATAGATCACTTTATCCATAGGAACTAAATCAGCAGTTTGCCCCGTAACAACCAATCCAATATCATGAACCTGTTTGATAATTTCTTCATCTGATAAATCAACACGAAAACCAGGAATACTTTCTAACTTATCGATAGTACCTCCAGTATACCCAAGTCCTCTTCCACTCATTTTAACAACCGTACCACCACAAGCCGCAACAATAGGAACAATAACCAAAGTCGTTTTATCTCCAATACCACCAGTAGAATGCTTATCAACCTTAACTCCAGGAAGATCACTAAAATCTAAAATATCACCACTATCAATAAATACTTTTGTTAAAGCAAAAGTCTCTTCATCACTCATTCCATTAATACAAATAGCCATTAACATTGCACTCATTTGATAATCGGCAACATCACCATTCAAATAACCATTAAAAAAATAATCCAATTCTTGATAAGATAATTCTTTTCCTAATCTTTTTTTATTAATTAAATCAAGTATCACTCTATCACCTTCCTATAAATATCAGAATCTCTTTTCATATATCCACATCTTTCATAAAGCCTATGAGCACTAATACGATAAGTACTGCATGTCAATTGAAGATACATAGCACCTCTTTCTCGTGCAACAGTTTCTGCATATTTCATAAGTTCATCACTAATTCCTAACCCACGATACTTAGATAAAACACATACATAATCAACCAAAAAATACTTTTTTTCAAGAATTGGATTCAAAACACAAGTAAGTAATAAATAGCCACATACTTCACCATCATATTCCGCAACAAGTTCAATAAAATTAGAATCAAAAAAACTCTTCTTAGAAACATGAAAAGCCTCATTTAAAATAACATTTACCGAATCTAAATCATCATCTTTATAATTACGAATAATTGTTTTCATAAACCATCACCTATTATAAAGAATTATAACATAAAGAAAAAGAAAATAGCTGACAAATCGTCAGCTACTATTAATTCTCTTTCGAATGACTTGATAAAAAAGTAACTTTTTCAGCAATAATCTCTGTAAGATATTTTTTTTCATTCTCCTGTTCTACAACTCTTGACTGAATTCTTCCCTTAACTCCAACAATATCTCCTTTACTACAATATTCAGAAGTATTTTGAGCAATCATATCAAAAGCAATACAATCAATAAAATCTGTATCATATGTACCATCACTGTTTTTAAAAGAACGTGGAATAGCAAGTGAAATCGTACAAACCTTGCTTCCCTTATCAGACTTATGAATTTCAATATCACGAGTTAATCTTCCAACAAGTACAATTTGATTAAGCATAAATCACCTCCTCTCAAAAACGTATATTAATCAAGTAATAAAAAGAAAGCAAAAGCCCAATTCTAAAAAAGATACAAAAAAAGAAAACAAAAAAAAAGAAATTCCTTTAAAAAATTTCTTTTTTTAAACATATAAAATCATATTAAATTACAAGTTTAAAACAATTATACTTTTTTATACTGTTTTGCTCCCTCATGGCTCAATATATATTCTTCTAATTCCTTTAACTTACTTTTATCCTCAAAATACACAGGAATCCATCTTGCTCTTAAAACAAATGGTTTAATTTGATTAATAATAGAAATTCGATCAACAAAGAAATGATCAGAATTTAAAATATAATTCTTTAATTCAGAAAGAGAAATAAAATCTTTTCCAAACACTTTTCCTATTTGATAAGGATCAACAATATAACAAGCACCATTTTGTAATTCTCCTGATATATGTAATAAACGTGTTCCAAAATCTTCTCCATCTAATGTTTGATTAGAGTAAGGAACCCTTTCAAATACAGGAACCTCATCAAAGCAATCTAAAGGATTCGTATACTTTTCACCATTCTTACATAAAAAGACATAAGCATCAACATCAGACACTTCTGCTCCGCCTCTATCATTACTATAATATTTTACTCTAGCAAGTTTTAAATTTTTTGTACATATCAACCTATTTTCCATTTTCCATTTCCCCCAATAATTTTTCAATTGCTACATTTGGTAACAAAGCACAATTCTTACGATTAGGTTGCTTAGAAATTTCATTATAAACATTTAATTCTCCTAAAACATCCTCATCATAATCCTTTTCATTTATCATATTTTTATAATTCTTAAGTAAATCTTTAGCATCATCAATCCTCATACCAATCAATTTCCGTATAAGAATAGAAGATGCAGATGTACTAATAGCACATGCTTCTCCATCAAAACGAATATCTTCAATAATACCATTTGATATTTTCATAATAAAATCCAAATTATCAATACAACTCTCACTATTCGTATTAACTTTACAATAAGAATTATCATCAATTAAACCTTTATGAAACGGTTCTTGATAATTATCTAAAATAATTTCTCTTCTCAAATTATCATCCATATAATCACCTACAATACAATTTTAAAAACATCTTCACTATTCCTTAATGCATCAATCAAACGATCAATATCAGAAAAATCATTATAAAAATACATACTAACACGTACTGTATTCTTAATATGAATTTCATCCTTAAGCATTTTAGCACAATGATTCCCAGCACGAACAGCGATATGATAATGATTTAAATAAACTGATGAATCCTGAGCAAAAACATTATCTAAATTAAAAGCAAGAATTCCACTCTTACTATCTTTATTATAAATAATAATATTAGGGATTTCATCTAATCTTTTTAATAAATATTTTTTTAATTCAATCTCATGCTGATGAATATTCTCCATACCAATATTAGTAAGATAACGAATAGCCTCACCAAGTCCAATAACCTCGGCAATAGGAGGAGTACCAGCCTCAAAACGAACAGGAATATCTTTCAATTCATAAGAAGAATCCTCCTCAAAGAAAGAATTCATTCCACCCCCATAAAAAAGAGGATCCATCTCTTCTAAAAGTTCTTTTCTACCAATCAAAACACCAATACCAGTAGGACCACACATTTTATGACCAGAAAAACTTAAAAAATCCATATAAGATTCTTTAAAATCAACCATCATATGAGGTACACTTTGTGCACCATCAACATTAAATAAAATATGATTTTCATGGCAAAACTTTCCAATAGATTGAACATCACGCACATCACCTATAACATTAGTAACATGAGCAAGACTAATAACCTTAGTACGGTCTGTGACACACTTTTTAATATTATCTAAAGTTAAAGAATAATCATCATTCAAAGGAACATATTGAATATCTATTCCAATCTCTTCTTGCAAACGAATCCAAGGTAAAATATTTGATGCATGTTCAGCCTTATTTAATAAAACAACATCCCCTGCTTTTAAATGCTTTTTCATATAACCAAAAACAACCATATTTAAAGACATCGTTGCACCACTTGTATAAATACAACAATCAGCATCAGCATGAACAAAATCAGCAATTATATTACGAACATTATCATATAAAATATTAGTTTGAATAGCAGCATCATAATCTCCTCTATGAATATTAGAAGTATGATTAAAATAATATTGATTCATTTTATCAACAACACACTTAGGCTTCAAAGTAGTAGCACCATTATCAAAATAAATAATATCATTTGATAACATAGGAAAATCTTCACGATTCATATTATAATCACCTCTATAAACAATAGTATTTTATGCAAAAGTTGAAAAAAAAACATACCAAACCACAAAAATCAATTATATTTTAACATAAAACAAAAAATAATACAAAAAAAATCAATCCATAATGGATTGATTAAAAAACAATTAAGCAGCCCTTCTATAGTAAGAATCCTCTTCAGGATAAGAATAAGAATCATTGCCTAACAATAATTTAGCATCAGCAAGTAATTTAACTAAATCTTGTTTACTCTCCATTTGTGGTTGTAATGACTTTAATTCACGTTCTTGAGATTGAATTATTTTTTCTTGTTCACGAATCTTAGATTCTAAACGAGAAGTTAAACTATCCATACTTCTTAGTTTACTACTTAAACTTTCAAATCTCATTGATTGTTCTTTTAAACGATCAGTTAATATTCTCCTTTGAGACTCAGATTCTTCTAAACGACCTTGCATTTGACTAATCGTTGCTTTTTGATCTCTATTTTGTCTCATCAAATCAGACATAGAACGTGCAACATCTCCCATAATATCATCCCCACTAGAGAATGAATAAGAATCAAATCCAAGAGAAGAATTAGCATCAGAAGAATAATTATAATAAGAATTCATACCATCATCTAAATAATTAGAATGATCAAAAGAATTTGATTGCATCTCATTGCTATCCAAAATACCATTATTATCTTTATCCACAGTTGATGCAACATCAAGAGGATTAACTACATTACTTGAAAGAGTACTTGCAGAATCATTAGTAGATGCATTACCGGCAAAAATATCAGGAACAGACTCTTCAATAACATCATTGTTTATATCTGTTTGTGTTTTCAAACTATCTTCAGGAATAGGCACAACATTCTGACTCATATCATCAGGAATAGATGCAGTTGTTGCAACATCATCAGGAATAGATGCAGTTGTTGCAACATCATCAGGAATAGATGCAGTTGTTGCAACATCATTAGGAATAGACACAACAGAATCATGA